>JBKKAO010000597.1:0-9966 GCA_046714645.1 Burkholderiales bacterium
GCCAAGTTAGGGGTCTCGCCCACGGCGAGCTTGGGAACCGAGGCATCTCCCGCGCCGGTCTCACCGACCACGACAGGACCCGTTGAAATGCCGATGCGCACTTGCAACGGCGCCGGTGCCGCCACACTCTTCACCACCGCCACCAGTTCCAATGCCGCTCGCACCGCTCGCTCCGCATCGTCCTCATGCGCGCGCGGCCAGCCGAAGTAGACCATCAACCCGTCGCCCAGATACCCAGGTCCTTCAGATCCTGTTCCGTAAGCTCCGTTGCCAACGCGAGGGTGATCGCATTGGATTCGAAAGCTTCGGCGTATTGCGCGAGGCCCAGATGCGTGAGCCAGTGACGCAGAGTCTGCATGGGCGCTATTACGGTGGAGGGGGTGAGCCGATTATAGGGTGCGCTTGCGCACCCTGGTGCGTAAACGCACCCTATAACAAAAACCCCCGAGGGTCGCTCGGGGGTAAAGGGAGGAGACTACAGAAGAAAAATCAGCACATCAGCGTCATTACGCACGCCCTGCTTTGTACAAACGTTCGTAGGACGCGACCGATTCCTTCGCCTTGGACGAGTTCGATCTGGCAATCACGAGACCGGCACGGCCGCTGACTTCGGTTACAGGCGTTCCTTTGTAACTGGCGGGCTTGCTCGCGACGCTGGTGTAGGTCTGGCACACACCGGCACGGCCGGGGCATTCAGCGGCGAAAACGGAAGAAGAAATCAAGGATGCGATGGCGATGGCGACGAGTTTGGCGTTCATTGATAAAGCTCCATTGGGTTAGGTTAGAAACTTTCGTTTCATGAGCACGTTGCCCATGTGCGAAAGATTACGGATTACCGAATGGAAGATCGCGGAAGTATTCCCGCTAGGGGCCGTGAAATTTCACGCCGGAAACGCACAGCGGACCATGGGCCTACCACGCCTTCGGCGGCTTCTTCATGATGACCATATTGTCGCCTTCACCAGTGAGATAGCCACCGGCGCGCAAATCCTTGAGGATGCGGCTGATCATTTCGCGCGAACAGCCCACACGGCTGGCGATGTCTTGTTGCGTGAGGCGCGATTTGATGATGCGCTTGCCGTTGTCTTCGACGGATAGGTCCATGAGTAGTTGTGCGACGCGGCCGTAGACGTCCATGAGGCCAAGATTGCCCACGGTGCGCGTCAAGTCGCGGATGCGCTGCATGCAACTGCGCAAAATCTCGAAGGCGGCGTCGGGGTTCTCGGCGAGAAAGCGGCGGAACTGCCCCACGTTGATGACCGCGAACTTGGAAGGCTCCACGGTCATGACGGACGCCGAGCGCGGTTGGTCGTCCAACACCACGTCGCCGAAATACTCGCCGGGTCCCAATTCTCTTAGCAAGAGTTCCTTGCCGCTTTCATCGGATAAGTAAACCTTGACCCGGCCGGAGAGGACGACGTACATGCTGTCGCTACGGTCGCCTTCGCTCACGATGACCGTGTTCTTGGGATAGGCGCGCGGGGTACCTTGCCCGACCAGCGTTTTTAGATGCTGTTCGGGCAGGCTCCATGGTTGGGCGATTGGGGGGGGGTTGTCCGGCATGTTGGCTCCTTTGGCGCTCCGCGCTAATCCACCTGGTAGCGCTTGACCGCTTCTTCATTCCACGTCACCCCTGAACCGGGCCTGTCAGGGATGAGGGCGTTGCCGTCCTTGATCTGGATCGGCTCAGTGAGAATGGGATTGGCCCAGTCCATGTACTCCAGATAGTGCGCGGTGGGGGTGACCGCCAGCAAATGAGCGCTGTACTCGGGGAATAGGTGGCTGGACATTTCCACTCCGTAAGCATGCGCGATGGCGGCGGCGCGCATCCAGCCGGTAACCCCTCCGATGCGTTGCACATCCGGCATCACGAAGTCCAAGGACTTAGCTTGCAGCGCTTGCACGAGTTCCAAGGTATTGAGCAGGTTCTCGCCCGTTTGAATGGGCGTGTTCACTTCCGCGCAGATCTTGGCGTAGCCCTCGTAGTCGTCGTGCCGGATGGGTTCTTCGATCCAGTACAAGCCCTCGTCGTCTAGCGCGCGGCCACGGGCAATGGCTTGCGCGACGGTGAGACGTTGATTGAAGTCGCACATCAGGGTGATGCCCTCGCCCACGCGCTTCTTCACCGCGCGCGCAGCGGCGATGTCTTGCGAAAAATCATCGCGTCCCACGCGGAGTTTGATAGCTTTGAAATCTCCTTCGGAGACTAATTTTTCCGCATCGCTGGCGGCGGACTCGGGAGATTGAATCCACAGCCCGCAACTGTTGTAGGCTCGGATGGGTTTGACTTGCCCGCCCAGCAACACCGCCAGCGGGACACCTCGCGCTTGCGCCAGCACATCCCACAGGGCCTGGTCGATGCCGGAAAGCGCGATGCCGATTAACCCCGGTGTATCGAGCAACCGCAAGCGCCCGCGAACTTTCGCGTCGATGTCCAAGGGCGCCACCGCTTCGCCTTTGATCAGATCGCTCAAGCTGCGCAGCGTCTCGACCATGGGCTTCATCATGGACGCGGTGAATGTGAAAACGTAGGAGCGCCCCGTGATGCCGGCATCGGTCTCGATGTCGATCAACACCAAAGAGGCGTCGGGAATAGCGCCGGAGGCCGATGTGGGCGGGCGCTTGAAGGGTGCTTTGACAGCACGGGCTTTGATGTCTCGTATAAAAGGTGTGTTGGGCATGAATAAGTCCTGAATGGTGATTAGGTGCGCGCTTCCACGGGCCGGCCGTTAGCGTAGAGCTTCAGCGCGGTGTAGACAAATTTTGAAGCCGGTGTGGGGATTCCCAACGCCTTGCCCATCTCCACCACCCCTCCGGCGAGCCAGGGCAGTTCGAGTCGGTTGCCGCGTTCGAGATCGCCTAGCATCGAGGCGACCATGGGCCGCGGCAGGCCATCCATGCGCGTGGTCAGCCGGTCGATGGTGCCATCGTCGAGCTTCACGCCCTTGGCGCGCCCCAAGGCCTGCGCTTCGCTCATCAGTTGCACCAGCAAGGCGCGGGTGTCGGGGTCCTCGCGAATGGCGCCGATGGGCAGGCGGGTCAGCGCGGTCATGGAACTCATGGCCGCCAGGAACATGTATTTTTCCCAGATGGCGGTGTCGATGTTCTCTGGGATGCGGTATTCGATCTTGGCCTTTTCGCAGGCCTTGGCGAAGGCTTCCAAGCGCGGCGTGCGCCGGCCGTCCAACTCACCCGGCATCAGGATCGCCATGGTGCCGTTGTGCCGGATCATGCCGGGCTTCTCGATCAAGGCCGCGATGTTGGACACACCGCCCCACACGCGTTCCCCGCCGTAGGCCGCGATCAGCTTTTCCTCCGCGATGACGCCATTTTGAAAAGACACGGCCACGGAGTTCGGCCCCATCATGGGGGCGATGGCGGCGATGGCCTCGTCGGTTGCCCATAGCTTGACACCGATCATGACCACGTCCGCCGCTCCCACTTGCTTAGGATCGTCGGTGGCCTTGGCCGGCTTTACGACAAAATTCCCGTTAGCGCTTAGTACTTGGAGGCCGTTGGCTCGAATGGCTTTGAGGTGCTCGCCGCGGGCAATGAAGGTGACATCCTCACCGCTGGCGGCTAGGCGGCCGCCGAAATACCCGCCCACCCCGCCTGCACCCATGACTGCGATCTTCATTGCTGCCCTTTGACTAGTGATCTGAGCGGGTAATGGTAACCTTTCGGCCGCCCCGTTATTTTTCGCTGATATGAATAGCCCCGAGCGCCTTCCACGGCTGGCCACCCGCATGGCCGAGATCGAGCCCTTCCACGTCGTGGCTCTGGTCACTCGCGCGCAAGCTTTGCAGGCGCAAGGCCGAAGCATCATCAACATGGTGGTCGGCGAGCCGGACTTTCCCACCCCGGCGCCCATCGTCGAGGCGGGCATGCGTGCGTTGCGAGAAAACAAGATCCGCTACACCGGCGCGCTGGGCTCCGCCCCTTTGCGCGAGGCGATTTCCGCTTGGTATGCCACGCGGTATGGCGCACAGGTACCGGCGGCACGCGTTGGCGTCACCACCGGCTCTTCGGCCGCGCTGCTGCTGGCCATGGGGGTGTTGCTGAGTCCCGGCGACGAGGTATTGATGGCCGACCCCAGCTATCCCTGCAATCGCCACTTCGTGCGCGCCATGGAAGGGCGCGCCGTTTGCATCCCCGTGGACCCCGCCACCGCCTACCAGCTTACCGCCGAGCTGGTGGAACGCCATTGGACACCGCGCACCGTGGCGGTGATGGTGGCCTCTCCTTCGAATCCGACCGGCACCTTGATTCCGGTGGAAGAGTTGCGCCGCATTTACGCGGCCGTCTGCGCGCGAGGCGGGCGTTTGATCGTGGACGAGATCTATCACGGCCTGACCTACGGCGAGGACGCCCGCTCGGTGCTGGAATTTGCCGATGACGTATTCGTCATCAACAGTTTCTCGAAATACTTTTGCATGACCGGCTGGCGCCTGGGCTGGCTGGTTGCGCCCGCGCCATACATCGAAGCGCTGGAGAGGCTCGCCCAGAATCTGTTCATCTCCAGCCCCGGCATCGCCCAGCAAGCGGCATTGGCGGCGTTTCACCCTGACACCTTGAAGGAAGCAGAAAGCAATCGCATCGCCTTTCAATCCCAACGGGACTTTCTATTGCCTGCCGTGCGAGCGCTGGGATTTGACGTCCCCGTTACCCCGCAAGGCGCTTTCTACCTCTACGCCAACGCGGGCACACTCACGCGCGATAGCTACCGGTTCTGTCTGGATTTGCTCGAACACTCCGGTGTGGCCATCGCGCCCGGCCTGGATTTCGGGCAGCATCGCGCCTCCGAGCATGTGCGCTTCTCCTATCCCAAGCCTGTGGCGGTGCTGGAAGAAGGCGTGCGGCGTATCGAAGCCTACTTGAAGTCCTAAAAAGGAACACCGATGTCCCATTTCATGACCGGCATGGAGCAGAAAGTTTCAACGAACTTGATGGCGCCTACCTGGGTCCTACCGGAGCTTTTCTATCGGATCTGCATATGAAAATCTTTCTCTTCTACCTTATCCTCCTGGTTTTGAGCGTGAGCGGGGTCCACGCTCAAAACCAGGAGGAGACGTTCACCGAAATTTTGCCGGGTGAAGCCTCCGCCGATCCGCAAAAGCTCATCGACCTGGTGAACCGGGGCGATGTGCGCGCCATGAATAACCTCGGGCTGCTGTGGGCGCGCGGCGTAGGCGTTCCCAAACCCAACTTCGAGGAGGCCATGCGCTGGTGGAAGGAAGCCGCCAAGCGCGGTTATCCCCTGGCCATGAACAATATCGGCCTGCTCTACGCCAACGGCCACGGAGTGGCGAAGGATCCCAAGAAGGCCTACGACTGGTGGATGCGCTCCGCGGACCTGGGCAACGGCTGGGCGATGAACAACATCGGCGACCTGTATGAAAGCGGCCAAGGTGTGGAGCAAAGCTTCATTCAAGCGTTGGAGTGGTATCAGCGCGGCGCGGACGCGGGCGAGGGTTTGGCCATGTTCAACGCCGGCTCCCTGCACGAGCGCGGCAAGGGTGTTGAGCAGAATTTTAAGGCGGCCATGAAGTGGTACAGCCTCTCCGCCGACCGCGGCATCGCATACGCCATGAACCGCATCGGGCACCTGATGGAAGCAGGTAAGAGCGTACCGTCCGATCCCGCCGAAGCCCACGCCTGGTACAGCGTCGCCGCGGCTTACTACATTTCCGCGGACACCGAGGACATTGCCCTCAACGCGAGCGATATGCGCTCTATAGAAGCCAAACTGAGCGCCAGTGAAATCGAGCGCGCCCGCCAAATCGCCAACAATCTCAAGGAGCGCATCGAGCAAAAGCGTAAGCCGCGCACCCTTAATCCTGGGGAAGAGGCGACTTAGGATGGGATCGGAGGTGAGGCGCGAGGCGGCACACTCTTCACGTCTCACCCTTTATGCTTGACCGGGCACACGTTATGCACCTGTTCTATCCAATAGCAAGAATTCTTTCGGCGGGAGGAGAGTTTGTGTGAGGTGTGATGTGAACACGTCTACTGCAATGCTCTTCTCGTCGGTTTTTCTGTGCATGTTGGGTACGCAGAGCACGGTGCGCGCGGGCTCGGAGCAGACCCCCGCGCAAAGCAGCGCCGGCATGTACAGCACCTACAAGACACCCGTGGCCAACACCATGTTCGATCACGCCTTCGACGCGGCGCCCGAACAGAACATGGAGAAGCTCCTGCGCCAGCTCCTGGCCGTGGCCGACCGGCTCTCGCGCTTCAAGATCCACAAGGATTTGCCCAATGTCTACCGCGTGCCTCACTCCGAGTTGGAGAACTACGTGTGCGGTACCCATTGCTCCATCAAGGCCTGGTACAAGCCGGGCGATGGCATTTTCTTGGACGATAGCCTGAGCCCCGAAACTAGCGTGTTCGATCGCTCGATCCTGCTACACGAGATGGTTCACTTCCTCCAGGAGCGTGCGGGAGAGTACGAGAGTATGGATGCCTGCAATCGCTGGTTTCATCGCGAAGTGGATGCCTACAACGTCCAGAACCGGTACCTGGGCGTGATCGGGCATCCCAGCCGTGTGGCCTTCACCGGCGACAACTGCGGCGTTAACAAGGATGCGGCCAAGCCCGGATCGACTCAGGTGTTCGGCGGCCGCCGGCGCCAGACCGATCCTGAGCACTAGCACTAGCAGCCCCACGAGATCAACGCCCCGATTTGGGGCGGGCTCGCAAGAAAACGCCCCTCATGGGGCGTTTTGCTTTTCCAGCGCTGAGATAATCCGAAGATGAGCTATCCTCAACGCATCCTATTGCTGGGTGGCGGTCACACCCACGTCGAGGTGCTAAGGCGGTTTCGTATGACCCCCATGCCCAACGCCGAGGTCACGCTGATGTCCCCTCAGCAGCACACTGCCTACTCCGGGATGCTGCCTGGGTGGGTGGCGGGCCACTACCGGCGTGAGGAGTGTCATATCGACTTGTCCGCATTGTGCGGCTCATCCATTAGGTTTTGCATGACTTCCGCGCGCCATGCCGATACCATGCGCAAGCGGGTGTTGAGCGAGGACGGTTCCGAACATTCGTACGACTTGCTGTCGGTGGACGTTGGATCTGCGTCCGCCATCGATGACATTCTCGGCGCGGGTGAGATGGGCATCCGCGTAAAGCCTGTGGATTCCTTCCTTCAACAGGTGGAGAGGCTCGCGGAGCGCGCTGCCCGCGGTGAGGTCGGGCGAATCGCGGTCGTCGGAGGCGGCGCGGCTGGCGTCGAGCTATGCCTCGCGCTGCGTCACCGTATCGGCCAAAAGCAATCGAGTACCGAATTTCACCTGGTCTCCTCCTTGAACCGAGCGCTAGATGGACACAACTTCATCGCCAGAACGCTGATTCGCACCGGGCTCGCCCAAGTGCGGGTGCATCTGAATAAGCACGTGACAAGTATTGCTGGAGGCCGCCTGCACTTTCGCGATGGCACCGCCCTCGACGCCGGAGTGGTCATTTGGGCGACAGGCGCCGCCGCGCCTTCTTGGTTACTCCCGTCAGGACTTGCCTTGGACCCGCGCGGATTCATTCTGGTCGACGAGCACTTGCGATCCGTAACCCATCACGAAGTTTTCGCGGCGGGGGACGTGGCGAGCATGCAGGGCCGCGTCTATCCGAAATCCGGTGTGTATGCGGTGCGGCAAGGACCTCCCTTGGCGGAAAACCTCCGCCGCACGCTTCAAGGACAACCCTTGCTGCGCTACTCGCCGCAGCGGCGAACGCTCGCACTTATCAGTACCGGCCCTCGTCACGCCATCGCCTCGTGGGGCGCTTTAGCCTGGTCGGGCGCTTGGGTGTGGGACTGGAAAGATGCGATCGACCGGCGATTCATGGCTAGGTACCGGCTGAGATGAGTTCGCGCCCCCGGTTCAATCAGGTGACAGCTCCATAGAGGCGAAACTGACCGGTCCGGAGCCATTTCCGTCCCCACCGGATACGTGGAATTTCCCAAGGAGATCTTGCATCCCCCGCGCTCCGTGGCGCAGCGAATGTACGGCAATATCACGCGTTGGACGCGCGCGCCTCGCGGCGGACATTTCGCCGCGCTGGAGCAACCGGAGTTTCTGGCGAAAGAGATTCGCGAGTTCTTCAGGCTCGCTGCGTTAGTCTCTTTGGCGCTCGTAGACAATCGAGCCCGCCAGGGCCTCGATTCTTTTGCCCGCCCAGCGATTCTTGCTTCCATTCTTAGAGGGTGTGATGCGGCAACGCTATGCAGGTATCCTATAGGCGCAGCGATTTGCTGTACTTACCCAACAGGAGACCACTATGAAGAAGATGATGACTGGCCTGGCCGTTACGGTGGCGGCCGCACTTATCGCGACTAGCGCCTTTGCGCAACAGAAGAGGACCGTGCTCAATCTCAGCACCGCCAAGAAGATGGCGGACGTTTGCGAAGCGAAGGCCAAGGCGGAGGGCTGGAAGGTCAATATCGCGATCATGGATGCAGGCGGTAACTTGAAACACTTCATGCGCATGGACGACGCTTTCATGGGCAGCATCCAGATCGCCCAGTTGAAGGCCAACACTTCCACGTCCTTCCCCTTTACCACGAAGAAGTGGGGCGAAATCGCCAAGATGGTGCCCGGACTCGAGCTGGTGCCCGGCACGGCAACCTTCGAGGGTGGCATCCCCATCATGACCAGTGGCGGCGAACACATCGGTAGCATCGGTGTGAGTGGCGCGACGGGCGAGCAAGACGGCATCTGCGCGCAGGCGGCGGTGGATGCTGTGAAAGGCGATCTGCAGTAGGGGCTATCTGGAGCGAAGCCATCTCGCCGTCACGGCGCGGCGGGATGGTTAGCGATATCTTGCCGCCAGCCTCGCAGAATTTTCACACGCTCTTTCGTCCCCGGATGGGTCGACAGGTAAGGCAGTGGCGAGCCCCCGCCGTGGGAACGTTCGAGCTTCTCCAGCATGGTGGCGAGATGTTCGGGTGGCAATCCGTTGGCTAGTAGAAATCGCGCGCCGAAAGCATCGGCTTCTTCCTCGAAGTTCCGAGAGTATCCAGTCTGCAAGAGTAGGGCTGGAATGCCCACGGCGATGGAACTCACGTCGCCTGCGTACCAGGCCACGACGATCGCCACTACGGAGTTTTGCAAAATCGCGCGCAAGGTATGACGTTCCCTGAGGTGCCCCAGCTCGTGGCCGAGCACCGCGAGAACTTCCTCGTCGGATTCGGCGAGCCTGACGAGCTGGTCAGTGACGACGATAGTGCCATTGGGTAATGCAAGCGCATTGGCGCCCACCGGCCCGCCGGATCGAAACACAATGCGGTGGAAGGGCAGGCCGCCCGCGGGCGCGCGCATGGCGCGAAGGCTGCCGAGAATACGCTGCTGCCGGACCTCATCGAGCTTTGAAGCAGCGAAAAAATTGCCATCAAGAAATTCCAAAGCACTATCGCCTATTTGCGCGATAAGTTTCTCCGGTATTCGCAGGGCCACATAGCGCGATGCCGCCGGCAGCCCCCATACATATCCGGCGATCAGCACGGCCAGCGTTGCGAACAAGGCTGCCACGGCGTAGATCCAGCGCGACTCCCACTCCGCCACCCATCCGAGACGGGCCTGTCCTAAGGCGCGGTCGAGTTGGGGAGTGCTCGCCAGTTCCGCGCTCGCGCCATCTTCGAATAGTAATTTGCGAGGTGCCGACCCCAGCTTGCCGGAGATGGATACAGCGGAAAGATTTTCCGCTCGCGAGATCCCGTCTCCTTCGGTGTGCAGGATGCCGCTCTGGATGCGAACGGAAACGCAATAGGCGCGCGAGCTTCGCCCGTCGTAGTAGACACCCGGAAAGGATTCGCTCAAAGTCCGATGTCCACGTCGAACAGCTCGGCTGCTTCCTCTCCCGCGGCGCGAGTTTCCGCGGCTACACTAGCGAACGCATTGGAGAGAGCTCCCACACCATGCAGCTCGATGGATTCGGCGAGCAATCCCGTGAGCCGAACGTCACTGAAGGGTT
>JBKKAO010000598.1:0-3572 GCA_046714645.1 Burkholderiales bacterium
CAACAGATTGACGTAGTAGCCCAGCTTGCTCGCTTCCGCGATGATCTGCTCGCAGTCCTCACGCATCAGCGGCTCGCCACCGGAAACGCCCAATTGCACGGCGCCCAATTCACGCGCTTGGCGCAGCGCCTTCAGCCACTCATCGGTGGTAAGTTCAGGGCCAGTCTTGGCGTAGTCGACCGGGTTGTAGCAGAACACGCAGTGAAGCGGGCACTTATAGGTGATCTCTGCGTTGACCCAGAGGGGACCGAGAGACGCGCTCGTGGCGCTAGGGTTTGACGCGGATCCAGCCTTTTCCATATGCGTGCTCCAGAAAACCGATGACGTCAGGGCGCAGGTCGTTACCGGGAAAGGCCTGCTGCAGCTTGGCGACGATGCCCTCGATGCTGCTCGTTCCATCCACCTGCTTCATGATCTCGCCCGAGGTGCCCTTGAGTTGTACCAGCCCTTCGGGGTAGAGCAGCACGAAACAATCTTGCGCCGGTTCCCATTGGAATCGGTATTGGCGCTGAAGTTCGATGACTTGATCTAAAGGTAGGGAATCGGGCAGAGAATCACTCATCGGGCATCCTCGTGCCTTGTCCGGTTTTCTCTGGGCCGATGCCGTAGGCGGTTTGCATGGCATCCAGCATGGCCCACAGGATATCCAGTTTGAATTGCAGGATCTCGAGTGCGCGCTCTTGCTCTTCGCGCGTCTTGTAATAGTTCAAGGTGACGTCGAGTCCGTGCTGCACGTCGCGGCGGGCTTCGGAGAGCCGCTTGCGGAAATACGCGTAACCGGACTGATCGATCCAAGGATAGTGTTGGGGCCAGTTGGCCAAACGCTCCTTGTGAATTTCAGGTGCAAACAGCTCCGTCAAGCTGGAAGACACGGCTTCTTGCCAAGGCGCGCGGCGCGCGAAGTTGATGTAGGCGTCCACCGCGAAGCGCACGCCGGGCAAAACGTACTTTTGCGACAGCACATCCTCGCGATTGAGTCCCACGGCCAGGCCTAAGGTCAACCACGCTTCGATGCCGCCCTCGTCGCCCTGCGTGCCATCGTGGTCGATGATGCGCTGTATCCATTTGCGGCGGTGGTCGCGATCCGGGATGTTGGTCAGAATGCCCGCGTCCTTGATGGGGATGGCGAGCTGGTAATAGAAACGATTGCACACCCAACCCTGGATCTGCTCCTTGGTGAGCTTGCCGGCGTTCATGGCGATCTGGTAGGGATGGTAGATGTGATAGCGCTTGCCCTTGCTGCGCAAGCGCTGCTCGAATTCCTCTTTGCTCCATGGCATCATTTCCGGCGCGCCCATGGTGTTCCTTCTCTATAAATCGATGGCCATGCCATCGAAGGCGACTTCGATTCCCGCGCGGCCCAGTTCGGCTCGCTGCGGCGAATCCTCGTCCAGGATGGGATTGGTGTTGTTGATGTGAATCAAAATCTTTCGCGAGGCGCGCAGCGGCTTCAGGACATTAATCATGCCGTTCTCGCCCGATTGCGGCAGGTGGCCGATTTCGCGAGCCCGTTTCTGGGAGATACCCATGGCGAGCATCTCGTCGTCGGTCCAGAAGGTTCCGTCCACCATCACACAATCGGCCGCGGCCATCAAGGGCTTGATGTGGGGCTCGATCTCGCCCAATCCCGGCGCATAGAACACGCTCTTGCCCGTGCGTTGGTCCACGATGCGCATGCCGATGTTGTCCCCGTCATGGGGATCGTTGCGATGAGGCGAGTAAGGCGGTGCCTTGCTTTTCAGCGAAACGCTGGTGAACCGAAGGTGCTCGATACCTTCGATGGCATATTCGCTGTCCGCGGAAATGGAAAGCTTGTGCCACTTCACTCCGCAATAGTGGCCAAGGATGGTGAACAAGGGATTTCCCGTGGTCATATCCTCATGCACCATGTCCGTGCAGTAGAGGTTGAGGGCTTGCTTGCCTTCACGCAGCATCAACAGACCCGTGGTGTGATCGATCTGCCCGTCCATGAGGACCACGGCCCGAATCCCCGTATCGCGTATGGCGCGGCCGGGTTGCAGAGGAGGCGTGTTCTTGATTTGGGTGAGCAAGTCTGGCGAGGCGTTGAACAACACCCAGTTAATCCCATCGCTGCTCACGATGATGGACGATTGGGTGCGCGGAACCGCACGTAGCGTTCCTTTGCGCACGCCATCGCAGTTCTTGCAGTTGCAGTTCCACTGGGGGAACCCGCCACCGGCTGCCGCACCTAAGACACGAATATGCATAGGCAAGAGGATCTTATAAAAACAAAAGCCCCGCTGGGGGGCTTTCGCTCAACCGGCTAATTGCTTAGCGGTTGTAGATGTACATGGTTACTTCGAAGCCGAAACGCATTTCGGTGTACTCAGGCTTTGTCCACATAGTCTTCTCCAGTTAAGATTGCAATTGTCAGAATGCGCGGTAGCGATTTGCTGATGAACCGCTGAACTACCGCCCGTGGTGCAAGAGACCGGGTCTTGTAGCAGGCGAACAACGGTGGCATGCAACTTATCCACCCCATCTGCAACCTTACCCAACTCTCAAGCTAACATTCTCTCCGGTAGGACCGGCAAGACCACAGTGGAAAAATCAGCATTTGCCACTCATGAATTTCATGAGATTCGCCGTTGTAGTGATTACCGAGTACCTTCACTGAGACTTTCTTCTTGACATGAGCGCTGCGGCCTTTGCAAGTGATTTGAGCTGGATGGAGACGCACTGGTATGAAGAGCGCCGCCTCCGCGTCGCCTTCCTGGTGTCCTTGCTCATCCATGCGCTCATTCTTTGGTTGGTGCCGGGACTGCGCATCGCGCCGCCCGAGACACAGGCGCCCATCCAGGTACAACTCAAGGAGAGGGAGCCCCCGCCTCCAATCAAGAAGGAAAAAGATAGACCTAAGGAAAAATCCCAAAAATCCGCGAAACCGCCGCCGCGCATGAAGGAGGCGCTCGCACCGGCGCGCAGCCAACCGCGCCCGCGACCTACTTTGCCTGAGTCCAAACCTGTCGTGCGGCCTGAGGTTCGTCCAGAGCCGCGGACGCTCAAGCCAGAACCGGTGGCACCGGTATCGCGACCGGATCCGCGGGTAGAGCCGAAACCTCAACCCACACCGCTACGAAGGCTAGAGACCCGTCCCGAAGTTCGTCCGGAACCCAGACAAGAGCCCATTGCGACCTGGCGCCAAGAAGTCGCGCCGCCCCAGCCGGCGGCTACCCCTCGCGCCGTGCCCACGCCCGTCCAGCCGGCGGTGTCGCGAGCGGAGCCGCGACCAGACCCGAGGCCTGCTCCCGCGGCGCCCCAGGTGGAGCCCAAGGTGAGCACGCAAGCGGTGGCGCGGCCGGATACCCGGGCGGACGCGCGGCCCGTAGCGCGCGCCGAAACCAGGCCGGAAGCGGCTCCGCGTACAGAACCGGTCGCCGCCAAGCCGGCGGTTCGCGCGGAACCGAGCCAACAGGTGATAGCCATCGCGCGGGCCAATGTACCGGCGGAATTCACCCCCACGCGCCCCGCGGCCACCCCGCAAGCGACCTCCCAGCGTGCCGAGCCCACCACGGTTCCGCGCGCGGATTCCCGCCCCGAGCCCGCTAAGA
>JBKKAO010000599.1:0-8282 GCA_046714645.1 Burkholderiales bacterium
GATGCGGCGTGCGCGTCTGCGGGCGAGGCTGAAGATTCAAGACGCCCCGCACAATGCCGAGGTTTGTGTTGGGCGGAATGACATAAACGCGATTAGCCTCTACCCGCAGATTGTTCGTGACCTCGCAGACCGAGAGCGAGGTGGCCCGCGTCAGAAGCTGCGTGAGCGCGCTCTCATGCTGCGGATCGAGATGCTGCACCAGCACGAATCCCATGCCCGTATCGAGCGGCAAATGCGCCAGCAATGCCGTGAACGCCTCCAGCCCACCGGCCGAGGCGCCCACGCCGACAATCGGGAACAACTCGGCTGTGCCTGGCTCGTCGCGTTGGTCCGCCGCGGGTCTATCGGTACTCGTCAAGGGGGCTTGTCCTGCGGAAGAGTCGTAGGGATGGTCGCTCCGCCGCCTGGCGGCAAAGCCCTCGGCACTGGGGGCTGCGACTGCTTGCAGGTCCGCCCGTCGATAAGGTAGCCAACCATAAATCTAACCTTGAGCCGGTCAATCGTCAATCCCCGTCAATAACGCCTCATTCCACAGCACACCGCTGGTAACAGAGCTTGTGGGGCTCGAGTCGAGAGGCCACGAAGATTTATTTCCGCTGGTTCTTCAACTGTGGCCGGCCAACAAGGCGTTATGGACGCCGGAAGAAGTCGGGATCATTACCGACAACTTCGTGAAGCCGGGGCGACTAAAGGTTCGCTCAGATTTCGATTTCCATCCCCTCGCGCGACAGCATCACTTCAGGGTCGCCAGGGGTCCGAGAAAAGCGCGACAGGGCTTGCGCGAACACACGTTCCAGATCCTCGTCTGTGCGGGTGGGTTCGTGATGGGTGCAGATAAGACGCTTTACACCGGCTCGTTTCGCCAGTTCGATGCTGGTATCAAAGGTGCCGTGCCCCCAGCCGATCTTCGTCGCATACTCCTCGGGGGTATAGGAGCAATCCGCGATCAACAGGTCCACCCCGCGGATCGCGGCGTCTATTTGAGCTTGTTTTTCTTCGATCAGCCGTTGATATTCGGCGTGACCCTCGTCGCCGGCATCGTAGATGTTGGTGTAGGGTTCATGATCGCCGGTGAAAAAAACCGACTTGCCGTTGCAATCGATCCGGTAGCCCAAGTTCACAACGGGATGGTTCATGAGCGTACCGGTTACGGTCGCGTCTCCAACAGTAATCAGTTCGCCGAATCCTACCGTCCGGTATTCGATTTTTGCGCGCAGTTCCGCCTCTCGCACGGGGAAGAAGCTGTATTGCAATTGAACAGACATAGCTTGCTCTGGGCCTTGGCCCGAGACAATGTCGTGGGCACCATGAATCGCGATATGGTTGCCCGGAATGAAGATCGGCGTGAAGAAAGGCAACCCATGGATGTGATCCCAATGGGTATGCGTGATGAACACATGGGCGTTTACGGGCAGGCGTTTCAGCAGCGTTTGCGCCAGCGGAAAAATTCCGGTGCCCGCATCCAGAATGATGAGCGCGTCGTCGTCCGTGCGGACTTCGATGCACGTGGTATTGCCGCCGTAGCGCTGGGTACTCGGTCCGGGGGAGGGAATGGAACCGCGCACCCCCCACATGCGAACTCTCATGACGATGCACCCGCCTGCGTGAACACTGCCGCATCGGCGGCAATCTGCTCCATATTGCCTACCGCGGCGATGATCTGTTCAAAACCGGCGCCGAAGCGCTGGGCCGCGGGCATCTCCTCATCGCGAAACGGATTACCGGAATCGCCTATGCTTTGGCGCCGGCAGATCTGATTGGCCACACGCAAACAGTCGAGCATGGGCGTGGCCGGAACATCCAAGCGATGGTGGTCCCGAATGCACTCCCCCAACGTAGGGGGAAATTGCCACTTGGCGGCCAGCATGGCGCCCACGAGGGCGTGATCGGCACCGATCACTTCGGCTTCGCACGTGTGCAGCTCCCCGCCACTCTGCGCGCGAAGCTTGAGCGCAGCCTTGTACTCTTCAGGCATGAACTGAGCGAAAACCACTTTGCCGAAGTCATGAAGCAGGCCTGCAATGTAGCAATCCCCTGGGTCGGCCTCCGCCTGCGGAAATTGCACGCAGAGCTGGCGCGCAAGGGCTGCGGTGGTCAGCGAATGCAGCAGGTACTTGTGCATGTCGAATCCCGCCCCATTGGTGCGTGGCAAGGTACCCACCGCGGCAAATCCCAGCGCCAGATTCTTAACCGTATTGATGCCCAGAAATACGACCGACTGGTTCACCGAGGTGATCTTGCTGGGCAGCCCATAGTAGGCCGAGTTGATCACCTTGAGGATTTTCACCGTGAGCACGGGGTCCTTGTCGATGACTCCGACGATCTCCTTCGGCGGACAGTTGATTTGCCGGGTTAACTCGAGAATCTTTTGCACGGCGCGAGGAAAGGCCGGCATGCGCTCCACCGCGCTCGTGAGCTTACGCTCGACCTCGGCATTCATGGAATTGATAACTTGCATTTTTTGCATGCTCCAATGTACGGGGGCGCATGCCCTCCATGGCCGGGAGAGGTTGCTTGTCCGGAATGCCTGCCCCGGCCGCTTCCGGATAATGTCCCGGCGTGAGATAGCGCCCCACGCTTTGGAGCGTTATCGGAAAACTGCGCTGGAACTTCATGGGATTGTTCCTACTGCCAGACTACGCCATGTCTCGCCGCCGGCATTGAATCGCCTCCGCCATATGGGATGTTGCGACCGGATCAACGCCCCGCCAGATCCGCGATGGTACGAGCGACCTTCAAGATCTCGATAGGGGCCGTTACCCCGGCTCCCGGTGGGGTTCTTTGTCCTCGATGCCGAGATCTTGAATTTTGCGCGTTAGCGTGTTGCGCCCTACGCCCAATAGATGCGAAGCCTCAATGCGCCGTCCGCCGGTATGCGCGAGCGCTTTGAGGATGAGCGTGCGTTCGAATTGACGGGCCATGTCGTGCATCAAGTTTTGCTCGCCGCGATGTAGCGCTCTCTCCGCTTCTTTCTCCAAAGCGCTCACCCAGTTCTCGGAATGCGCGCTGCGTTGCCCTGCGCGAAATTCCGGCGGCAGATCTGCCAAGTCTACGTTAACACCGGGCGCCATGACCGTGAGCCAATGGCAAAGGTTCTCCAACTGCCGAACATTACCCGGGAGATCGTGGGCGCCGAGGCGTTTCATCGCGGGCTCGGACAATCGTTTGGCTTCCACGCCAATGTCCTTCGCGCTCTTAGCGAGGAAGTGGCGGGCCAGCAGCGGAATGTCTTCGCGTCTTTCGCGAAGCGCCGGGATGCGTATGCGGATGACGTTCAAGCGATGGAACAAGTCCTCGCGGAATAGTCCTTGGCGAACACGTTGTTCGAGATCCTGGTGGGTGGCCGCGATGATGCGCACGCTGGCCCGTATGGATTGGTGCCCGCCCACGCGATAGAAGTGGCCGTCGGAGAGCACACGCAATAGGCGTGTTTGCAGCTCCGCGGGCATGTCGCCGATTTCATCCAGAAACAGTGTTCCGCCTTCGGCCTGCTCGAAGCGGCCGCGGCGCATGGTCTGCGCTCCGGTGAAGGCGCCGCGCTCGTGGCCGAAGAGTTCTGACTCTAGTAAGTCCTTGGGAATCGCCGCGGTGTTGATGGCGATGAAGGGTTTGTCCTTGCGCGGACTGTGTTCGTGTAGGGCGTGTGCGACCAGTTCTTTTCCGGTGCCTGAATCGCCGTTGATTAATACGGTGGCGTGGGACTGAGACAGCCGACCGATGGCGCGAAACACCTCTTGCATGCTAGCGGCCTGGCCCAGAATATTGGTTTCGACATCCGTCACCTCGGCGCTTTGCTCTTGGCGCATGCTCTCGTCGATGGCGCGGCGAATGAGTGCCACGGCGTGATCGATATCGAAGGGCTTGGGCAGATATTCGAAGGCGCCTCCCTGAAATGCGGCCACGGCGCTATCCAGATCGGAATAGGCCGTCATAATGATGACGGGGAGCGCGGGATGCTGCTCCTTGACCTTCTGCAAGAGTTCCAGCCCCGAGCCGCCGGACATCCGGATGTCGCTCACGACCACTTGCGGTTGCGATTGCGTGAGCGCACTGAGCGCCTCGCGGGCGGAAGAAAAAAGCCGGAACTCAATGTCTTCTCGCTGAAGGGTTTTTTCGAATACCCAACGAATAGAGCGATCATCGTCCACGATCCAAACAGGTTTCATGATTCTCTATCCCAATACCGATTTCATGGCTGCCACGGCAAGCTCCAGGGCCGGAGCCGGTTCGCTGGCCTGGAAGGGAAGTATTAAGGTGAAGCAGGTGCGCCCTGGTTCGCTCTCGACATCGATGATGCCTTGATGTTGCTGAACGTAGTTTTGCGCGATGGTGAGTCCCAAGCCCGTGCCGTTTTCGCGGCCGGAGAACAGCGGATGGAAGACCTTGTCTAGATTATCTTTGGGGATCCCCGGACCGTTGTCAGTGATCTGGATCATGGCGGCGATGCGATGGAGCCGGCGCGCCATGGTGATTTGCCGCGCGACGCGCGTGCGGATGACGATCTCACCCTTGCCCTGCAAGGCTTGCGCGGCGTTGCGAGCGACGTTGAGGATGGCCTGGATGATCTGTTCCTGATCCGCCATCAGCGAAGGCAGGCTTACATCGTAGTCGCGAAGGATGCTAAGTCCGTTGGGATACTCCGCCGTCAGCAGGCTGCGTACGCGCTCGAGCGCTTCGTGAATGTTGAGCGGCGCGGGTTTGGGCCGCCGGTTGGGGGCAAGCAGCCGGTCCATGAGGGTTTGCAGGCGATCGGCTTCCTTCATGATGACCTGCGTGTATTCGTGCAAGTCGGCGCGGTCCAGTTCGCGCTCGAGAAGTTGGGCCGCGCCGCGGATACCCCCCAGGGGATTCTTGATTTCGTGAGCGAGATTTCGCAACAGCACGCGATTGGCTTCGGATTGGTCGAGCACACGCTCGTCTTTGGCCATGCGCAACTGCTGGTGTAGTTCGACGAACTCCAGCACGAAACCGGAGAAACCGCCCGACTCCAACGGCGATGCGGTGCACGACACCTCGACCTTGGACTGTCCCGCCGGTACAACGGTCAGGTCATGCAGGGTAAAGCTGGAAGCCCGCACGTGCGCCTGTTCGACGAGTCCCTCCAACTCGGGGCTGCCGGGAAAGGCTTCCATGAGCGGCACGTCCAGGACGTGCCGCTGGCTAATCTTGAACAAGTTCTCCGCGGCCGGATTGACATAGGCGATGCGCTGCGCGGTGTTCAGCGCGACCACCGCGGTCGCGAGTGCGTCCAGGCCGCCCGTGGCGAGCGTAGCGCGGGGTGCGGCTTGTAATCTTCCATCGGACCGCTCGGTCATCGTTAGCCCCAAAAGCCCACTCCTAGTGTCGTATTCGATGACGCCAACGGGCGTTCACCGAAGATTTGCCATTTCCCTCTTCAGCGAATCGATGTTGCGCTGATGCTGGTCAACCTTGTCCTGATAGGGTTTGAGCCGGTCGAGGACGCGCTGATAATTCCGTTCATCGCCATGACGAATGGCCTCTTGTTCGGCGAGTGCTCGGCGGGCATCCTCCAATAACAGCTGCTCACGCGCCAACTCATCTTGCAATATTCCTTGCCGGTCGTTATCGCGGCGTGCCTGAGTGAAGCTATCCACCTTGGGCTTGGGTGCCGACTCCACCGCCCGCTCCTCGCGCCGTGCGGACTCCTCATCGGCAGCGGAGGCCGGCGGCGGGGCGGCTGTTTTGAAGCAGACGACCTTTTTGGCGTTCTTCAGGGGTACCGTCGAATAGACGGTTCTTCCGTCCTCATCGACGTACTTACAAATGTCAGCCGCCGTCGCGGACGACCAACACCCAACTAAAAATGCGGTAACGACTAGTTCCTTCCCGTTGAGCATGAGCTTTCCTTGCTTGGTACCAGATCTCAATAACGACTCAATCGGCTCACGGATACAACAAAAAAGAGAGCGAGGTAAAAAAGACCCCGCTCTCTTGCGGCTATAAGCTGTAGTACATGTCGTACTCGATGGGGTGTGTAGTCATGCGAAAGCGCGTGACTTCCTCCATCTTGAGTTCCATGTAGGCGTCGATCATGTCATTGGTGAATACGCCGCCGCGGGTCAGAAACTCGCGATCTCGATCCAGGTGGTCGAGCGCCATATCCAGGGACGAGCACACGTTCGGAACCTTCTTGGCTTCCTCGGGCGGCAGATCGTAGAGGTTCTTGTCGATGGGGTCGCCTGGGTGAATCTTGTTCTGAACGCCGTCGAGACCGGCCATCATCATCGCGGCGAAGGCGAGGTAGGGGTTCGCGGTGGGATCCGGGAAACGTACTTCGATCCGGCGCGCCTTGGAGCTGGACACGAAGGGAATGCGGATGGATGCCGAGCGGTTGCGGGCCGAGTAGGCCAAATTGATAGGCGCCTCGAAGCCGGGGACCAAACGCTTATAGGAGTTCGTTCCAGGGTTGGTGATGGCGTTCAGCGCGCGCGCATGCTTGATAACCCCGCCGATGTAGTAGAGCGCGAATTCGCTCAGGCCGGCGTAACCGTTACCCGCGAAGAGGTTCTCTCCGTCCTTCCAAATGGATTGGTGAACGTGCATGCCGGAGCCGTTGTCACCGACGATGGGCTTGGGCATGAAGGTGGCGGTCTTGCCGTAGGAATGCGCCACCATCTGTACGGTGTATTTCAGGATTTGCATCCAATCGGCGCGCTGAACCAGGGGGGCGTACTTGGTGCCGATTTCGCACTGGCCGGGCGCGGCCACTTCGTGGTGATGCACTTCGACTTCCACGCCCTGCTCCTCCAGAGCCAGGCACATGGCGGAGCGAATGTCGTGGAGCGAGTCCACTGGCGCCACGGGAAAATAACCACCCTTGACAGGAGGACGATGGCCTTTGTTGCCCCCTTCGATTTCTTCACCGGTCATCCAAGGCGCTTCTTCGGAGATCACTTTGACAAAGGAGCCTGACATGTCCACGCCCCAACGCACGGAATCGAAAACGAAAAACTCGGGCTCTGGGCCGAAGTAGGCGGTGTCCCCCAGCCCGGTGGCCTTCAAATAGGCTTCGGCTTTCTTGCCGATGGAGCGGGGATCGCGCTCATAGGGCTTGCCGTCGGTGGGCTCCAATACGTCGCAGGACAGGATTAGGGTAGGCTCGTCGGTGAAGGGGTCCATACGAACGCTACTCGGATCGGGCATCAGCAGCATGTCGGAAGCCTGAATCCCCTTCCAACCAGCGATGGAAGAACCATCGAAAGCGTGGCCGTCCTCAAACTTTTCCATGCCGAAGGCCTTCACGGGCACGGACACATGCTGCTCTTTGCCTCGCGTATCGGTAAAACGAAAGTCAACGAACTTCACTTCGTTGTCTTTAATCATCGTCAATACATCTGCTGCGCTTGTCATGTCATCGATCTCCCGGTCAGTTCAATTGTTGTGTAGTGCTTTTTAAATGGAAAAAACGAGCCATTGTGGTGCAGTTATCATGCCGACCTTTAGATCGATTTTAATTGATATAAAAATCAATGTGTTAATAAGATTTCTATTGGTTTGATCGCGCTCGTTTGGTGCATCATCACAACGACGCGGGCGATTATGGTGCGTTCGACAAAGCGATACAAGATGCGTTTCGTTTAGCGGTGGAGGGGATTACCATTGCTCGAAACCCACAGGAGATAGCCCGATATGGCCACACTTGAAGAGATCCTCGAGCAGTCGCAACTCAGAGCCCAGGAGCGCAATCTCCCCTATGATGGCGCGCTGTCGCCCGCCGAGGCGTCCTATCTGTTGCAGGCACGGCGGGACGCGGTCATCGTGGATGTTCGCACAAGAGCCGAGTGGGACTACGTTGGCCGCATACCAGGTAGTGTCGAGATCGAATGGCAGACTTATCCTGGCGGGGCGCCCAATCCGGGGTTTCTGGATGAACTCCAGCGCAGGGTGCCTAAAAGCGCAGCCGTCCTATTTATCTGCCGGAGCGGGGCGCGCTCCCATGCCGCTGCCGCCGCCGCCAAGGGTGCGGGCTATGCGCAGTGCTTCAATGTCCTCGAAGGATTCGAGGGAGATAAGGACGGCGAGGGACACCGGAATTCAGTAGGCGGGTGGCGGTTCGCCGGATTGCCCTGGATGCAATCTTGAAGTGAGAGGAAATGTCAGCCAGTGCTCACCTTTGGTATAGCTCAATGCGGTCCCCAATCCACTCATCCTGTGTACGCAGTAATCAGAACGGCAATTCCGAAAACAATCCGATACCAGGCAAAGGGCTTGAAGTCATGGTTGGCTACGTAGCGAATGAGCCAGCGTATGCACAGGTAGGC
>JBKKAO010000600.1:0-7071 GCA_046714645.1 Burkholderiales bacterium
GGGAAGGTTTGGGTGCATGAACAACCCTACGGCGCTCTACGCTCGCAAATGCTTCGCCACAAAGTTTCCTGTCTTCCGGAGGAACCGCTACGCAATGCGTGCGTATCCAAAATGAGCGTGGCTGAGAATCTAGCGAGCAGAGTATTCGATCAGCCGGGGTTTGTTGCCGCCCGTTGGTTTCTTAATCGCCGCGCGGTGCGGCGCCATGCTCAAGACCTCATTGGCCGCTACCAGATCAAGACGCCGTCGCCCGATGCGCCCGCCAGATTTTTGTCCGGCGGCAATGTCCAGCGCATGGTGCTGGCGCGGGAACTGTCCGGGCATATCGAGATTCTGATTGCCACCAATCCTTGTTTCGGTCTCGATTTCGCGGCCACCGCTGACATTCGCTCCCAGATCATGCAAGCGCGGAACCATGGCGCCGCAATCCTATTGGTGAGTGAGGATCTCGACGAACTATTCGAACTATCGGACAGAATCGTGGTGATGTTCAACGGAAAGCTTGTCTACGAAACACCGCGCGTGAGCGCGGATCTCGGGATCGTGGGCCGGCACATGGCCGGGCACTGATTGGGCACGCCGGTGTCACCATGAAAGCGCGTGGCTGTTTGACAGCTTGTCGTGCACAGGAGTACCTTCCCGTCGTTGCTGGGAGTGGTTCGAGGAACAACGCTAGTGTGTGAGATCTATCGATCGCGATGCGTCGTTTCATTTCAATGAAGCATCAACAAGGGGAAATACCGATGTCGAATCGAGGCAAGAATTCGCGAAGGTTTTTTTTGAAGACGATGGCCGCAGGTACGACTGGCGTGCTGGCTGGCACTTGGTTGGTTGAAGGTGCCCTGGCAGCGGACAAAATCGTGGTCGGAGCACTCTACGTTGGCCCCAAGACTGATTACGGTTGGAACCAAGCTCATGCAGAAGGGGTGGCCGCGCTCAAGAAATTAGGCATCAAGGTGGTCGAGGAGGAGCGGGTCCCCGAGACCATTCAAGTGGCCAAGAGCATGGAAAGCATGATCAACATCGACGGCGCCAACTTGATTTTCGCGACCTCGTTCGGATATTGGGACCAGATGCTCAAGACCGCGGCGAAGTTTCCCAAAGCACAATTCCTCCACGCCGCGCCATCGGTGTGGAAAGAAGGCATGCCGGTGAATGCCGGGAGCTACAACGGTTACATCGACGAGGCGCAATACATCTCCGGGATCGTTGCCGCGCATGCATCCAAAAGCGGCAAGTTGGGGTTTGTAGGGGCGAAGCCTTACCCTGCTTCGTTGCGTAACATCAATTCCTTTACGCTTGGCGCGCGCACGGTCAATCCCAAGGCAACCACGCAAGTGATCTTTACCGGTGATTGGGTATTGCCGGTGAAGGAGGCCGAATCGGTCAACAGTCTTGCGGACCAGGGAGTGGATGTCGTGACCTGCCACGTGGACAGTCCCAAAGTTGTCGTGGAAACCGCGGAAAAGCGAGGCATCCATTCCTGCGGGTACCACATGAATCAATCGGTACTCGCGCCCAAGGGCTATTTGACCGGCGCGGAGTGGAACTGGGAGAAGCTCTACACGGACTACGTAAATTGGATGCGCGAAGGCAAGACCTGGCCCCACCTGGTTCGTGGCGGATTGAAGGAAGGCATCGTTCGCAACTCCGCCTATGGAGCGGCCGTCAGCGAGAAAGCACGTAAGCAGGGCGATGAGGCCAAGGCGAAGTTTGTTGGCGGAAGCTTCGTCATCTACAAGGGACCGATCAAGGACAATACCGGTAAAACGGTCATCGCCGCGGGCAAGTCCTATGGCCAAAGAGACGTTTGGCTCGAGTCCATGGACTGGCTGGCCGAAGGCGTAATCGGCTCCACGAGAAGCTGACCCAAGCATGGCGGCGTCGCAAGGAGGTTGGCACGCCGCCGGGGAAACGCTCGTCATTCCGGCGCTGGCGCTGGCCGCCTCGATGGTGGTGTTCGCCGTTTTGTTGAGTCTGGCCGGCGTCAATCCCTTCGATGTGTATCAAACCATTTACCAAGGCGCCTTCGGTAGTTGGTTCACTTGGCAGAACACGCTTCAATTATCGGCGCCCTTGATGCTAACCGCGTTGTGCACGGCACTACCCGCGTGGCTGGGATTGATCGTGATCGGAGGGGAGGGCGCGCTCGTAATGGGTGGGCTTGCCGCAGTGGCGGTGACCATGGTCATTCCCGGCATGCCGCCGTCCGCCGCGATTGTGGCGATGACGCTGGCTAGCGTAGCGGCGGGCGGACTATGGGTCGGATTATCCGGTGCGCTGCGCGCGTACCGCGGCGTAAACGAGACGATTAGCACCTTGCTACTGAACTACATCGCCATCGCGCTGATGAACCATTTGGTGACGGGACCTATGCGCGATCCGTCGATCGTGCACCGGCCTTCCAGTTGGCACATCGGAGAGGCCAATATGATCGGTTTGTTGCCCGGGATGGATGTGCACTGGGGGCTGGCCTACGGCATGGTGGCATGTCTGGTGACCTTCGTAACGATGCATTACACGGTATTCGGATTCGCCGCGAGCATGGTAGGCGGCAACATCCGCGCGGCTAAGATCTCGGGCTTGCCGGTTGGAAAGTTGATAGTGATTGCCTGTTTTATCGGAGGCGGTGCTGCCGGGATGGCTGGCATGCTGGAGGTGGCCGCCGTGCATGGCCGCGTGAGTTCATCGCTCGTGGTCGGTTATGGCTACACGGGGATATTGATTGCGTTCATCGCGCGGCACAATCCCTTGGCAGTGATACCCATTGCTCTACTCCTGGGCGGGATAAACGCCAGCGGCGGCCTGGTGCAACGGCGCCACGATCTGCCCGATGCGACGGTACTTGTCATGCAGAGCATTATTTTCCTGATGATCTTGGTGAGCGAGCCGCTCTACGGGCGTCTGCGACGGTTCCACAGGGAGGGACGATAAGGTGGAATCCCTGGGTTGGTGGGGTGTGCCCTTGGCCGTTGCGAGCGGGGCGATTCGGGCGAGCACGCCGTTCTTGTTCGTGAGTCTCGGCGAGTGCCTGACGGAGAAGAGCGGCCGCATCAATCTCGGATTGGAAGGCACGCTGGTGATGGGTGCGATGAGCGCCTACGGTATTTCCTATCTGAGCGGTTCGCCCTGGCTTGGGGTGCTTGTCGCTGGTTTATCGGGGATGATGCTGGGCGCATTGCACGCGTGGGCGTGCTCGCGTCCGCGCGTGAACGACATCGCCGTGGGGATCGCGTTGATGCTCTTGGGTACCGGGCTTGCCTTCTATTTGGGGAAGCCCTTTGTACAACCGAAGGCGCACGGCTTACCTGCCTTCGAGCTAGGCTGGTGGAGCGATAGCTCCCAAATTCGGGCGGCGCTGCAGATCAACACTTTGTTCATCGCCGGGGTTTTATTGGTGCCCGTTCTGCAATGGGGGCTCTACAACACCCGTTGGGGTTTGGCGGTGCGCGCCGTGGGCGACAGCGCCGATGCGGCTCAGTCGATGGGTTACCGGGTCAATCAGGTACGATTTAATTGTACGGTGGCCGGCGGCTTTCTTGCCGGAATCGGAGGATCGTTTCTGTCACTTTACTATCCGGGGAGCTGGAACGAAGGGCTCTCCAGCGGGCAAGGCTTGATGGCGGTAGCGTTGGTTATTTTCGCGCGCTGGGACCCGGTGTTGTGCTTTCTCGCCTCGCTGCTGTTCGGTGGGGCAAGCGCGCTGGGTCCTGCGCTTCAATCCGTGGGTATTACCGGGGGCTACTATCTTTTCAATGCCGCGCCGTACATTCTGACATTGGTAATCATGATCGCGACTTCTTCCACAAGGCGAATGCTAAAAGGCGCGCCAGGTGAACTCAGTGTGAGCAAGTGAGCCAGCGCAATATCGAAGATCTCTGGGTCATCCTTCACGAGGCGCCTAGCTTCGTCCCGCACTCTCCCCCGCGATGCGGCCGAAAACCGCGCCGGCCATCAGGCCGCTGCCTCCGGGGTAGTTTAGGTAGAACAATCCGCCCACCAGTTCTCCGGCGGCAAAGAGACCTGGAATCGGCGATCCGTCCGTATCGAGCACCTGCGCTTCGGTGTTGATGCGTAGACCGCCGAAGGTGAAGGTGATGCCGCAGGTGACGGCATAGGCTTCGAAAGGCGGGGTATCCAGCGTATTGGCCCAGTTGGATTTGGGCACGGCCAGGCCTTCGGTGCACCGGCCGTCCTTGACGTTGGGATCGAAGGCGATATCGGTGCGCACCGCTGCATTGAATTGCTTGATGGTGGCGAGCGCACTGGTGGCATTGACGTCGTCGAGCTTGGCAACGAGTTCTTCCAGCGTATTCGCGCCGGCCTTCGTGACCTGCCGGATACGGTATTCATCGCGCAAGAGATGGGTGACTTTCTGGTCGAAGATCTGCCAGGCGAACTGGCCAGGTTGATTGAGAATCATCGCACCGTACTTGGCATAGGTGTAATTTCGAAAATCCGCGCCTTCATCGGCGAAGCGTTCGCCCTTGGCATTGAGCATGATCCCGAAGGGATAGGAGTGCTTCTGAAATCCGTTGCCCACGGCCAGATCGCCGAATTCCGGTGCGTTGCGATCCCACCCCACGGCGTGGCAGCCTGACCAGTTGCCGTAGGGTGCGGCGCCAATATCCAGCGCCATGCGTATCCCATCCCCCGTGTTGAAACGTGTTCCGCGCACCTTGGCGAGATCCCAGCCGGGACCCAAGTAACGGGTGCGCCATTGCGGATTGGATTCGAACCCTCCCGATGCAAGCACCACTGCTTTGCATCGCAGAGTGCGCGTCCTTCTTTGGTGGCGCACGCTGACGCCCTGCACGCCGTCGTCGTCGCACAGCAGATTCAGGACGCGCGTATCGTAGAAAATCGGAATGCCGTACTTCTCGGCGGCTTTCTTCTGCGCCTCCACCAAACCGGGACCCCCGCCGTAGGCTTCGAGCGTCAATCCTCCCCAGAATATGAAGCGGCCACCGACCTTAAAGGCTTGGCGTCCGTAGATGGGTGCAAAGCGCAGGCCTTTACTGCGCAGCCACATCATGGTGGATTTGCTGCGGCGAACCAACAATTCGCACAGATCGGGGTGGGTGCGGTTTTCGGTGACTCTTGCCATATCATCGAAGAATTTCTCCTCGTTATAACTCCCGAAATCCGTACGGGCGATCTCCTCGCCGGTGAGATCGGGCATGAGCTGCCGCAGATCCTCCACGCCGTCGTAGGCGAAACGGATAGCGCCGGCGGTAAAGCGCGTATTGCCGCCCGACTCGGCTTCGGGTGCGCGCTCCAGCACGAAGACTTGGACTCCGGCGTGCTCTCGCGCGGCGAGCGCGGCGCACATGGCGGCATTGCCTGCTCCGATTACAACGACGTCGCAGCTTTCAGGCAACATTGGCATCCCTTGTAATTTCCCATTCCTCTGGATTGTAGGCAATTATTTCTTGCGGGAATAATTGGCGTAGCGTCTTGCCAAGATGCCAGACTTTACGAGCGAAGGATTTCTGTCTTGGCTTGTAAAGCAAAATGGAAGTATTATTGCCATTTTGCGGCTCAAAATGGAAATGAGAATCCGAGCACTGCAACCGCCCCGAGGGAGCTATTTCCTGTTTGGCGCTCGTGGAACGGGAAAATCAAGCTTTGTCCGGCGGGAGTACTCCGAAGCCCTGTACCTCGATCTGCTGGATCCGGCCACGCTACGGGAATACTTGGCAAGACCGGAGCGTTTGGCGGAAGTGGTGCGCGCCCAATCCCCGGTGCGCATCGTAGTCATTGACGAGGTGCAAAAAGTGCCTGATTTACTCCCGGTCGTTCACGCCTTGATCGAGGAGCGCAAAACTCACTTTGTCCTGACCGGTTCGAGCGCACGTAAGCTCAAGCGCGGGGGGGTGGACCTCTTGGCGGGCCGCGCTGCTCTAAGGTATTTGTTCCCTTATCTCGCTTCTGAAATGGGCGATCACTTCTCTCTGGAGAGCGCATTGCGCGTGGGACTGGTGCCGTTGATCGCGGAAGCCCCAGATCCAGACGACGCGCTGCGTGCTTATGTTTCCCTTTACGTCCGGGAGGAAGTGTTTCAAGAAGGACTCGTGCGAAACATGGGCGGATTTAGCCGGTTTCTAGAAGCAGTGAGCTTTTCCCATGGCCAGGTGCTCAATCTCGCGCACGTCGCTCGCGAAAGCCAAGTGGAGAGAAAAAGCGTCGAAGGTTACGTATCCATCCTCGAGGATTTGCTGATCGCTTTTCGGCTTCCTGTGTTTTCCAAGCGCTCAAAACGAGAATTGATCGGTCACAACAAGTTCTATCTTTTCGACCCAGGCGTATTCCGGACACTACGGCCCCGAGGACCGTTCGATAGGCCGGAACTCATCGAAAGCGTAGCCTTCGAGGGGCTAATCGCCCAACAGCTGAGGGCATGGTTGCATTACCGGCAAGGAGAGGCAGAGCTATTTTTTTGGCGAACGCGCGGCGGAGCAGAGGTGGATTTCGTGCTCTACGGCGATCTAGGATTGGTCGCTATCGAAACGAAATACTCCGCCCGCGTTCGTAGCGAAGATCTAAGGCATCTGCGAGCGTTCCAAGCAGATTACCCCGAAGCCATCTGCAATCTCGTTTACGCTGGCCGAGACCGGCTACTCATCGATGGAATTCTCTGCATTCCAGCGGATGAGTTTTTGCGGGGACTGCTATTCGGGGTCAAATAAGGAGATCAATAGTGAGGATGCAAAACGGTTCACAGCAGCTCGCGGTCGGCGTCAACACCATGTCCTTGGATAGGTGGTGAAGTCCTTAATGGTGCGAGAGCACGCGATGGGCGCGCCAAAAACCCTCCATGGAGTAGCATGACTGTGCCGGTATGAGGAGCGGAGGGACCGGCGCAATGAAATTCCCTGGGGGCTCCGCAACCCTAATGAGGAGGAAGCATGGCAAATACGATGACTGATAAGTATCTGGACAACAACAAGCAGTACTCGAGCGGGCAGGCGATTCACAAGCCCACTTACCCGGGAAAGCAGCCGATCCAGCCGGCCAAGCGAGTGGCGGTCGTGGCCTGCATGGACGCGCGGCTCGACGTGGAGGATCTGC
>JBKKAO010000601.1:0-3696 GCA_046714645.1 Burkholderiales bacterium
CCTCGTATCAACGACTCGGACTCGTCCGTGCTGCCATCGATTACGATCCACACCGGGCACCAAGCGTCACGCGCTGCCTCTAGGGTCCTAATTACCTGGGAGCCAGTGTTGTAGCTCGGTATCAAGACGACATGCGTCGGGCTGCATGGCGCCGAATGGGGCAGTGATATCATCGAGCACGCACGAGGAGGGGCAGTGCGCTCGGGGCGCATGGTATGCGCCGGTCGAGCGCCAAGTGGCGGCAGTGCACGAAGAATTCCTCTAAGCGGTGAATATATTCCTGGGCGCGTTCTTCGGGGTCATCGGCTCCATAATAGAGCAACAGGACATTCTTAATAAGTCTTAGGCTCGGACAGACAGTTGCCGTCTTGCCGAAGAAAGGCGCACACTTGCACCTACGTCACATCGATCGAATCGCCGAATCGTTCGCGGTGGCGCTACCGAGGGAGAAACTTTTCTAAAACTCACTGGAGGAACACACTATGGCCACTACCAAAACTGGAACCCAAACCGAGGGCAGCACACAGTCGCCGTTCATGGACTTCGGCAAGATGATGGAGCAGTTCAAGCTGCCCGGCGTCGACATCGCCGCAATCGTCGAAGCGCAGCGCAGGGGCATCGAAGCGCTAACGCAGGCCAACAAGCAGGCCTACGAAGGCATGCAGGGGCTTGTCCAGCGGCAAGCGGAGATGCTGCAAGAGGCGATGGGCGAGTGGCAGGCCGCGATGAAGGACATGGCCGGCAAAGACCCGGTGCCGAATACCGCGAAGCAGGCTGACCTTGCCAGGCAAGCTTTCGAGAAGGCCCTTGCGAATATGCGCGAGCTTGCCGAGATGGCGGCGAGATCCCAAAGCGAGGCGTGGCAAGTCGTGCAAAAGCGCTCTCAGGAGAACCTCGCGGAGTTCAGGAAGGCGCTTCAACTTAAATAGATACTACCGCTCATGGCTTCAGATCATCGGTGCCCTCACGCAGCACGTGGTGTAGCCCTCGGAGAACAGGGCCGACTCGGCGTGCGGCGTGTCGGGCACCATGTTGTTTTCCTCAGTCCAACAATCCGACGGCCGACGGCGCATCCTCGGGACTTGCAGCCAATTCCTCGAACTCCATCACCTTGTCGATCTCGGTGCCCATGGAAATGTTGGTGACGCGCTCGAGCATGATTTCGATGACGACCGGTACCTTGAGCTCGGCCATCCACTTGTTCGCCTGCACGATGGCGGGGTCGATCTCCTCTTGCTTCCAAACCCGGATCGCCTTGCAGCCCAGGCCCTCGGCGACCTTGACGTGGTCCACGCCGTAGCCCTGGACTTCCGGCGAGTTGACGTTGTCGAAGGCAAGCTGTACGCAATAGTCCATCTCGAAACCGCGCTGTGACTGGCGGATCAGCCCGAGGTAGGCGTTGTTCACGACGATATGCAGATACGGCAGCTTGAACTGGGCGCCGACGGCGAGCTCTTCGATCAAGAATTGGAAGTCGTAGTCGCCGGACAGCGCGACGATCTTGCGCGTCGGATCGGCTGCGCGAACGCCGAGCGCGGCCGGCACCGTCCAGCCCAATGGACCGGCCTGGCCGCAGTTGATCCAGTGGCGCGGTTTGTAGACGTGCAGGAACTGCGCCGCGGCGATTTGCGACAAGCCGATGGTACTCACGTAGCAGGCGTCCTGGCCGAATGCATTGTTCATGCACTGATACACGCGCTGCGGCTTCATCGGCTTGTTTTCGTAGTTGGTCTTGCGCAGATATTCGACCGAGCCCTTGCGTTCGGTACATTGGTCGGCCCAGGCGCTGCGATTCTTGAGCTTGCCGGCCGCCTTCCATTCTTGCGCGATTTGCACGAACAGCTCCAGCGCGGCCTTGGCGTCCGAAGCGATACCATAGTCGGGACTGAACACGCGCCCGATCTGCGTGGGCTCGATATCGACGTGCACGAACTTGCGACCCTTCGTATACACCTCCACCGATCCGGTGTGGCGGTTGGCCCAGCGGTTGCCGATGCCGAGTACAAAGTCCGACGCGAGCATCGTGGCATTGCCGTAACGATGCGACGTTTGCAGTCCCACCATGCCGGCCATGAGCGGGTGATCGTCGGGAATCGTGCCCCAGCCCATCAGCGTGGGAATCACCGGCACGTTGGTGACCTCGGCGAATTTGACCAGCAGGTCCGAGGCATCGGCGTTGATGATGCCGCCGCCCGCCACGATCAGCGGCCGTTGCGAATCGTTGAGCATGCCCATCGCCTTCTCGATCTGGGCGCGCGAAGCCTTCGGCTTGTACACCGGCAGCGGCTCGTAGGTCTCGTCGTCGAACTCGATCTCCGTCATCTGTACGTCGAACGGCAGGTCGATCAGCACCGGCCCAGGACGACCGGAGCGCATGACATGAAACGCCTGCTGGAATGTGCGCGGAACCTGCGCCGGCTCCATCACCGTCAGCGCCCACTTGCAAACCGGCTTGGCGATGGAAGCGATGTCCACCGCCTGAAAGTCCTCCTTGTGCATGCGCGCGCGCGGTGCCTGCCCGGTGATACACAGGATCGGGATCGAATCCGCGGAAGCCGAGTACAGCCCCGTGATCATGTCCGTGCCCGCCGGCCCGGAGGTGCCGATACAAACGCCGATGTTACCGGCCACTGCGCGCGTATAGCCCTCGGCCATGTGCGCCGCCCACTCGACGTGGCGTGCGAGGATGTGCGTGAAGCTGCCCCGGCGTCTCAGGGCAGCGTACAACGGATTGATGGCGGCACCCGGAATGCCGAATGCCATGTCGATACCTTCGCGCTCCATCACGCGCACCGCCGCTTCGGCTGCTGTCATTTTTGCCATGGCTACAATCCCTCTCTTGCGTTTAGTGGTAAAGAACGGCCAACCGGGCCAAGTCTGCCGCGACTGCGGGTGCTGTCCAATGTTCGGGTCGTTATCATCGCTATTATCATACTAGCCCCTCGTGTGCATACTCGTTTGCAGAGCTTCCCTAGTGCCCCACCACCATCAACGTGAACGGGTAAACGTAAGCTTGCAGGGTCACCACCAGGCCTACCAGCGTCACCAGCGCGACGCTGTGGAAAAACACGTAGCGCAGGATATCGCCTTCGTGACCAAACCAGTTGGTGGCCGTGGAGGCGACAACGATACTTTGCGCGTCGATCATCTTGCCCATCACCCCACCCGAGCTGTTGGCGGCCGCCATCAGCACCGGACTCAACCCGAGCTGGGTGGCGGTGGTCTTCTGCAGCCCGCCGAACAGCACATTGGACGCGGTGTCCGACCCCGTGACTGCCACGCCGACCCACCCGAGCAACGTGCCGAAGAAGGGGTAAAAAACTCCGGTCACCGCGAACGCGAGCCCGAGCGTGGCATCGGTGCCCGAGTAGCGCGTGAGATAGCCAAGCGCCAGCATGGCCGAGATGGTGAGCAGCGAGTAGCGCACTTTCCAGATCGTATGGCCGTAGATGCGCAGCAGGCCGAGCGGGGTGTACTTCATCACCAAGCCGGCGATGATTGCCGAAACCAAGATGCCGGTACCCGTCGCCGACAGCCAATTTAAGGCGTACACCGCCGCCTCGTAGTGCGGCTCAGGCACGACCGGGGGAATCTTCTGGATCATGTTGTGGAGTCCCTCGAACGGGAACTTGAGCAAAGAGATCGCGTCCAGCATCTTCTTGAACTGCGGGATGCCCCACACGAACACGAACACGG
>JBKKAO010000602.1:0-5257 GCA_046714645.1 Burkholderiales bacterium
AACGCGCCATTAAAGCGCTGCAAAAACGCGCACAAGAACTCGGCTTGACGCTCTCGCCCACCCCTGTTTCGATCTCTGCATGATGTTGCTTAGATCTCACTTGGCTTGACTAACCGATTGAAAAAACGTGAGCAATTTACTGTTTCTTGAGAGAGCGAAACTCCCAGCCGATCCAACGATTTCGTACCGCGCACTTCAGCGCCGCGGCCGAGATGCTCAATTGCGCGACCCATTGCTCCCGCCACGTCGCTACGTACCACAGCGTCTCGCCATTCTTGGGCAGCGCACCCAGATAGTGGTGCCGCGCCATCTGCTCCTGATAGCAAGCTTCCTCGCTTCGCTGCACCGGGCGTACTTGACGCTCTGCCAGTTCCTCCCTGGTCAATCCTTCCGATTCCATCCGGCGGTTTATACCGGGAATTGGGGTCGATGTTCTGCTTGCCGCACTAACTCTTTAGTTTCAGAATCTAATCTTGGAAGGGCAAATCCGCCCTGCGTGAACTATGGTCACCTCTACACCACGGGGTTCAAGCCCGAGGACCGGCCACTGACTGGCGTCACCATGATCGACTCGCTCATTATCGCTAACCCGTTGCGTCGAATCCGCATCGGATAAATCCCTCGCAGTCATACCGGAGGGGCCCTATGTGGTGCCGGTCCTGGCCTAGCATGCGTGGTTTTCTCCCGGCCGTGGGTTACACTCCTGACCAATTGGTCTAAACCGAGGTCCCTATGATCCCAGATCGCATCGAAGTCGCCATCGCCGGTGGCTTGAACATTCCTCTGCCGCGCATGGCCTATGTTCGCCAGAAGTTCGAGGCTACCTGCCTCGGCGATATCGGGACCACCGTGCACGCGCAATTTCAGCGCCCCGAGATTCGAGCCAAAGTTAGGACCGGACAGAGCATCGCGGTGGGTTGCGGCAGCCGCGGGGTTGCCAATATCGCATTGATAGCGCGCGCCACGGTGCGAGAGCTCCTCGCCTTAGGCGCCAAACCTTTCGTTTTTCCTTGCATGGGAAGCCACGGCGCCGCCACGGCGGAGGGCCAGAAAAAGGTCCTGGAAAGTTACGGCATCACGGAGACTTACCTGGATGTTCCCATCAACGCGACCATGGACACCACGATCGTAGGGCAGTTGGACGACGGCACGCCTGTGCATATGGACCAGTACGCCGCCGCAGCAGAAGGCATCGTGGTGATCAATCGCATCAAACCGCATACTGGATTTCGCGGACCTACCGAAAGCGGGCTGACCAAGATGCTGGCCATCGGCATCGGCAAGATCACGGGGGCGGCCACCTATCACTCCCACGGCATGGACACCTTTCCGGAGTTGCTCCCCCGCATTCGCGACATCAACATCAGCAAGCGGCCCGTGCTTTTCGGCGTAGGTATCGTGGAGAACGCCTATGACGAGACCGCGGTGATCGAATTGGTTTTGGCGGAGCAGCTCGCCACCCGCGAGCCGGTCCTGCAAGCCTTGGCCAAGAGCATGATGCCGCAACTGCCCTTCGATAACATCGATGTATTGGTCATCGATGAGATGGGTAAAAACATCAGCGGCGCCGGTTTCGACCCCAATATCACCGGCCGCAACCGCCGAGTGATCAAGTGGGATCCTAAACCCCTGGTGCGCAAGATCGTGGTGCTAGGTCTCACACCGCAGAGCGGCGGTAACGCCACCGGCATGGGCGGCGCCGATATCATCACCATGCGTCTCTATAAGGATTTCGACGTCGCTTCCACTTACGCCAACATCATCACCTCCATGAACCTGGACGGCGCAGCCATCCCCATGATCATGAATACCGACCGGGAAGCCATTCAACTCGCGGCCAAAACCCTGGTTCAAACCAAACCGCAGGATGCGCGTATCGTGAGGATCAAGAATACGCTGCACATTTCGGAAATTCAGGTCTCTGAGCCCTTGCTGGAGGAGGTCAAGGCTAAGCCTGACCAGCTTTCGATTTTGACCACGCCTCAGCCTTTCATTTTTGATGGCGATGGCCGACTCTCGCCCTTGGCCGCTCACCCATCCCAGGCGGCCGCATAGCAAGTCAACCAGGCAATAGCGTTAGACTTTCGCGCGAGCGCCATTCGCTCACATTCATAGACACTTAGGGAGCCGTCAGTATGAAGAAGTTATTTGCGCTAGCCGTCTTTGCCTTCCTCTCTAATGCTGCCTTGGCGCAAACGCCTCAGCAAGAAAAAATGAAGGCCTGCAATGCGGATGCGGCGAAACAAGAACTCAAAGGCGATGAGCGAAAGAAGTTCATGAAAGGTTGTCTATCCGCGAAGAAAGAAGAGCAAGAAGAAAAGAAGAAAGAACTCACCGCTCAGCAACAAAAAATGAAGGATTGCAACGCGCAAGCCAAGACAAAAGAACTCAAGGGCGACGAGCGCAAGAAGTTCATGAGCGAGTGCCTATCCAAATAATGACTTCTTCAACCCAGAACCCCGCTCAAACGGGGGTTTTCGCCCAATGCCGCCCTAGCCGGGTGGTACAGCGATGAACATACGTCGCTCATCGCGCTGAATCAGCAACGCGACGGGTCGGCCACTGGGAGCCGACTCGGCCAAGGAACCCAGTTGCGAAGCCGAGGTGATTTTCTCGCCGTTAAATGACAGCACCACGTCCCCTTGGCGCACCCCGGCCTTTCGAGTGGCGCCCTCGACCTGCCTCACCACCGCACCGCCTGATACGCCCAAGTGTTTTTGCTCGCTGGAGGAAAGATCCTCCACCATCAGGCCCAGCTTGTTGGAAGCGCCAGCACTGGGCGCGCTGCGAGCCGCAACCTTCTCGGGAGAGAACTCACCCACTTTCACGTAGATTTCCATCTCCTTTGCGCCGCGCCAGATCTTGATCTTGGCCTGCGCGCCCGGGCGGGTCGCCCCCACCAAAGATGGCAGGTCGCGAGAATCGCGTATGGGTTTCCCGTTGTAAGCGAGGATCACATCGCCTGCTTCTACTCCGGCTTTGTCAGCGGGCCCGCCCCTCTCTATTTCGGCCACCAGCGCACCTTCCGCGTTGTTCAACCCGAAGGATTTGGCGAGTTCGGGACTTAGCTCTTGGATCTTCACTCCCATGCGCCCGCGCGCCACCTTCCCATGCTCCTTGAGCTGTTTGGCCACATCCATGGCGATATCGATGGGGATGGCAAACGAGATGCCCATGTATCCGCCGGAGCGCGTATAGATCTGGGAGTTCACGCCAATCACCTCGCCGCGTAGATTGAACAGCGGTCCTCCGGAATTTCCTGGATTGATGGCCACGTCGGTCTGAATGAAGGGGACGTAGTTCTCGTCGGGTAGGGCACGGCCCTTGGCGCTGATGATGCCAGCGGAAATGCTGTTCTCGAAACCGAAGGGGGCGCCGATGGCCGCCACCCATTCGCCCACCTTGGTGTGCGCAGGATTACCTATGGGTGCGGTCGGCAGCCCTTTCGCATCGATCTTGATCAGAGCCACATCGGTCTGCCGGTCCGTGCCCAATACCTTTGCTTTGAACTCGCGCTTATCGGTCAACTTGACCGTGACGGTTTTCTCGCCGCTGACCACATGCGCATTCGTAAGTATTTCGCCATCGCCGCTAACGATGAAACCAGACCCCATGGACGCCCGTTTGGGTCCAGGGCCAGGCTGGCCGCGAAAAGGTTGGAAGCGCTTGAACAACTCATCCCACGGAGCGCCAAAAGGCGACGGTGCGCCGGATTCTTCCTCCTCCTCCTCGCCGCCTTCCCGCGCGACGGTGATATTCACCACCACTGGGCCTTGCCGCTCCACCAAGGCGGAGAAATCCGGCAGTTGGAGCGAGACACCCGTAGCGAGCCCGGGCCCAGCCAGCGGGGGAGAATCGGCCTGCGCGGAATTCGGTACGTCGACTTTATTGCAAGCGGCGAGAAGGGGAAGAAGAAAAAGTGCAAACGCGCGACGGCGAACCATCATGCAAACTCCTGGGGAAGCGAATCGGTATACCCTTAGGTCAGACCTAAGTCTGGGAGTTCAACCGGTGCCCGATGGACGCAACCCCACGGGACAAGCGATCCCAGATCGCTTATCCCGCACATGCCATGCGAGGTCGCTTGATTCCCTTAGAGCGTAAACACCGTCGAACCGGTGGTCTTGCGCCCTTCCAGATCTCGATGGGCCTGGGCAGCGTCCTTGAGCGCATAACGCTGATTGATCTCGATCTTCACTTTGCCGGACTTCACCACATCGAAAAGCTCGTTGGCGGAAGCCACCAAATCCTCTCGCCGTCCGGTATAAACCATGAGCGACGGGCGCGTAACGTAGAGCGAGCCCTTCGCCGCCAGCATGTTCAAGTCGAAGGCCGGGACCGGGCCCGACCCATTGCCGAACACCGCGAGCAATCCGCGCGGCATCAAGCAATCCAGCGAACCGGCAAAGGTGTCCTTGCCCACGGAGTCGTACACCACGGGCACTTTCTTGCCACCGGTGATTTCCATCACGCGTTCGACGAAGTTCTCGCGGGTGTAGACGATGGTGTGATGGCAGCCATGCGCTTTCGCGATGGCGGCTTTCTCATCGGAACCCACGGTACCGATCACCGTAACGCCCAGGGCCTTCAGCCATTGGCAGGCGATTAGGCCCACGCCACCGGCGGCGGCGTGAAACAACACCGTCTCGCCTTTTTCCACGCGATAGGTACGGCGAATCAGGTACTGCACCGTCAAGCCCTTTAGCATCATGGCAGCGGCTTGTTCGTCGGCGATGCCTTCGGGCACCTTGACCAGGCGATCCGCGGGAATCAAGCGCAGCTCTGCATAGGCACCCACGGGACCGCCGGCATAGGCCACGCGATCGCCCACGTTCAAGTAATCCACGCCCTCGCCCAGCGCATCCACCACGCCGACGGCTTCCAGACCAATGCCGCTGGGCATCGGCAGAGGATAGAGTCCGGAACGATGATAGGTATCGATATAATTCAGACCAACAACGGTATTGCGCACCCGTGCCTGGCGTAGTCCCGGCGCTCCGACCTCCACATCCTCATAGACCAAAACCTCTGGTCCTCCCGGTTTGTGGAATCTCACTTCTTTGGTCATGCTCTGGTCTACTTCCTGTACGTGTTAGCGAACAAACCGATCTACTTCAGTCATCCAACCGCGATCTTACCGGCTTGTGCAGGCGATTCCCTTTCTACTCATCGAGCTTCGCCGGGGGATTCACGGCTGGGGCTTGAGTCGCGGCTTCTGGCGTGTGCGAAGGATCGGGCACAAAACGCAGCCACAGGA
>JBKKAO010000603.1:0-3291 GCA_046714645.1 Burkholderiales bacterium
CTCGTCTTGCCCGGCTCGAACGTCTTCGCCATTCACGATGAAGGGATCGCGCTCGCGAAACGTAAGGTCGAACACGATGGTGCTGGCTCCCAGGGCTTGGAGCGCATCCACCAGCCTTGCGTGGATGCAACGCGGCCAATCGGCGACGCGCGAAGCGGAAGGCAGCGCCCGGTGGGATTCGGGAAATGTACCAATCTTGAGATCCTCGCAGCGCTGATACCGCGCGATCTGCGCGGGGAGTCCGATGTGTTGCGCCGCGGAATCGTTGATGGACACCACCGACACGCGCTCCGGAGCGCGCAAGGCGCCGCGCAATTGAAAGAGAAGCTTCAGCCCGTAATCTCGTTCAAGGTCCTCCCCAAAGCTGCTAATCAGAAGAATAACGCCGATCAGGGTGAGGCAAAACCCCGCGTAGAGCAGTATCAACGCCCGCGGTACCGATGCCAGCCAACCCTCCCCGCGGATCGCCATGGTTTAGTGGAATGAAACGATTGAAAGGGTGCGGAAGGAGCTAGAGAGCCCCCGTGCGGACGCGATCCCGGTCCGCCATCAGCCGTTGCGTAATCAGATACATCACATAGAAGGCAAATTGAGGATTAAGAAAATAACAGCGCCGCACTTCTTCGTAGGTCAGGGTGAATAGGTCCACATCGGTCTTGCATGCCGCCGTGCAGGTGCGCTTGCGTTCCGGGGCAAATACGCCGATCTCTCCAAAAAGCGCACGCGGCTCCATGTCCACGCCAATTTCCTTCATCCCGACGATCCCCCGTTGCACGTAGTAGATATTGTCTCCTACATCGCCATTGCGAAACAGCACCGTTCCTTTGAGGTGGCGTTCGTGAGTCATGGTGGCGAGCAACCACTTCATGTCCATGTGGCCGGTTTGCGCGCGCCGAAGCTCCTCGGGATCGACGTTGTTCAGTTGCAGATAAACGGCAATGGCTTCACACCGGCTTCGCACCCTGAGCTTGGTGAAGATACGGTTCGTATGGACCTTCACGGTCCCTTCCGAGCCGCCGCGCCGTTGCGCAATCTCAAAATTGGTGAGGCCTTGCGCGACGAGCGCCAAGACCTCTGCCTCGACTTGGGTCAGCCCATAATCCCTGACGCTGGCGTTCGATGCGAGCTCAACACTGGGCGCGCGGGTTTGCGGTTCCGGTGAGGGCGATGCTTTGTTCGGCCGAAACACCTCTCCTTCCAGCACCAACTCTAGCGCGGCGCGGATCATCCTTGCGTTAAACCTTGAGGGGATGAAGCCTTTTGCTCCGGCGCTCAGGCAGGCTTCTACCAAGGTCTCGTCCTCCTCCCCGAGGAAAACGACCTTGCTTTCCGGGAGGCGCTCGAGATAGCGCATGGCTTGGACATGGCATTGCGCGAGGGAGCCCGCCACATAGGCGATGGCCAAGCCGGCGATTGATTCGCACGCGCTGACACCGTCCATGGCGGGCGCTTCGGTAATCGTCATTCCCAAGAAACCCGCCGCCTCCTTGAGGCGCGAGTGGTGCGCTCCCGCGATGCCGTGGAGATGCAGGGTCTTGTTGGGCTCGTAACACGCCTTTACGCTCGCCGGCGTGTCCACCATTTTCAGGACCGGCCTGGCGGGTGCTTCATTTTCCGAGGGAGAAGGATGATGGTCAGGCGGTTCGGTCTCTGGGCGCGAGCCAGCGCTTGCCCGCGGGGGATCGGTCACTTTCATGGATTTTCCTCCTGTTCTTCGTCCAACGCCCCCCCTTTGCCAGAGCAGGAAAAAGCGGCCGAGGATCGAGCGCCTAGGCTCGTACCTCGGCCCCAAAACAGCTCAGGAGGAGAAACGGTGGATCAACCCGATTGCGCTGACCACGGGAGAAGACTACGCCAGCTCTTCGCGGGCAGCTATATGACCAAAGATATACGCGCGCTCGGGCGGACTCAATCGGGCAAAGGTGGACCTGGGCAGGTGCGCCGGGTGCGGCAGGGCGTCTTGGAGACGACGCGCGCACGCGTTACGATGTAGGTGAATTCACCTCAGATACTAAAACTGGTGAGTCCCGCCGGGTTGCGCGATCGCACCGACAAGTTAAATCAGAAGTTGGCGCTGGATCTGTGCGACCCCAAACCACAGACCGGGAGCCTCTGGACATGGGAGGAGAGAGCGCATTGATCGTGCATTGCGTGCTTGCGGAGGCTGGGCGGCAAGGGCGGCACTCCCGGCCGCTTGGTCCGCAGCCGAGGAGTTCTGGCGAACCGCTGCTAGAACTCCCGGCGCGGACCCCGCAATACCCACGAGCCGCTCAGTGTTGATAACCGCTGGCGATGCTTTTCTCGCTCTGGCGTACAACTGCTGGGATCGAGTCGCTGGAACGGCCCATCACCAGCTGGACGGGACTACCCCGAAGGTCGCGAGATGCGACGGTGGTCGTGGCCTTCTTGGCGTGATCGAAAAGAAAGGCACTGCGCCCGAGGACGTTGGAGACGTTTACCTCACCGGCGATCGCCGCCACCTTTTGCTCTACAAAACAATGCGCATTAATGCTGGGACCCGAGGCGCGTCCCGAGACACTGGACACGTCACGCGCCAACGCGCAGACAGGGTTGTTTACGTCCGCATTCGCGGGGAGAACCGTTAAGGATGCCGTCGCGGACAAGATGCTAATCATGAGTCTATTTCGCGTGTTCATGGAAGTTCCTCTGAAAGTGTGAGTCGATGGGTTTGGTCTCCGGGGGAAACCTTTCGCCGTGAGGCCCTTGAACAATCTTCACTTCGAGCCGTCACGACAGGCCGCAGAATAGCCGGGCACCGCAACATACGGAATTGGACTAAGGATATAGATCCTTGGTATGGGGCTGCTGCAAAGTGGGGAGGTGCCGAAGGGGCGAAGGGGAGACTGCCGTCCAGCGACACCTGGCCGTTAAGGGTGCGCGCGGACAGTAGGTCGGGTGTAGGTATCATCAGCCAGCGTTCGTGTCGTTGCGCCCGTCGCGTTTTGCCATCGAAAGTCCCAGCAATCCGGCCCCTAGCGACTCGCTTGCGACGCACGGCCACCGCACCGCGTATCCCAAGCCGGCGGAGCCGGAACCAAACAGCGTGACGGTTGTGCCGGAAATAGATTCATGTTACGAACAAGGGGAGAACCCCCTTGTTTATCCCCCAGAAAGGAACAAGGGGGCCCCCTTGTTGATCCCCCAGAGAGAGTGTCGTTCGTTCAAAATCTTCTCCAATTCCGTCAACAGTTGAGTGATAAGAGACTAAACCACGTAGTGCGGAGTGTTCTTGGCCGCGTCGCGAAGAAAACGCTCTGCAAAGCGCTCGGC
>JBKKAO010000604.1:0-4139 GCA_046714645.1 Burkholderiales bacterium
CTCCAGACGCTTACACCCCCGCCCCGCATGGTCACTCTCAATCCTCGACGCTTGGAAGACGTGCTTCGAGATATTGACCGGCTCGGAGCGGCATTGGGAAAGAAGGAGGCTGCAAGACAGTTCGTGAACGGGCTGCGCAGCAGACTCGATACGGTTCGCGTCAATCTCTCTTCCATGATGAAGCGTCCCAAAGTAGCTTGTCTCGAATGGCTTTCGCCCCTCTATACGGCTGGTCATTGGGTTCCGGACATGGTGGAGGCCGCAGGAGGCGTCGATGTCCTGACCACCGCTGGGTCGGTTTCTCACAAGGTGGATTGGGACACGCTCTGCGCCGCGGCGCCGGACGTCATCGTGCTTATGCCCTGTGGGTTTACCATCGAGCGCACCAGGACCGAAGTCACGGCTGTCACTGAGCATCCGCGGTGGAAGAGTTTACCGGCAGTTCGGACAGGAGCGATCTATCTTGTCGATGCTCTGGCATTCTTCAGCCGGCCTGGCCCACGTCTGATCGACGGCGTCGAGCAATTGGCCGCCATCTTCCGCGCAACAGATCACGACCATCAGCTTCCGAGATCGGTTGAACGCCTCGCCGGACCTGCAACGCTCGCACGATGACACCCGCTGACGCTCAAGCCTACTGCACGACCCTCACCAAAAAAAGCTGGAGCAACTTCTATTACTCCTTCCTGTTCCTCCCTAAGGCGCGTCGAGACGCCATGTATGCGGTCTATGCCTTTTGTAAGGAAGTCGACAATGCCGTGGATGAACCACCTCCGGGAAGCCATCCGCAAGAGGAATTGGCTCGTTGGCGACGCGAACTGGCTGCCGTCTATGAGGGGACACCGACCTTGCCTGTGACGATTGGTCTGAGCCGGCATGTCCGAGCCCTGTCGATTCCCCAAGGCTATTTCGAAGAACTTATCAAGGGCGTCGAGATGGACCTGACAATGACGCGGTATGCCACCTTTGAGCAGCTGTCGCTGTATTGTTATCGGGTCGCGTCGGTGGTGGGATTGATCTGCCTGCATGTCTTCGGGACGACCTCCCCCCGCGCGCAGGATTACGCGGTCAACCTTGGCATGGCATTTCAGCTTACCAACATTCTTCGCGACCTGGGCAACGACGCCGAATGTGGCCGCGTCTATCTCCCGCAAGAAGATCTTGCCCGTTTCAAGTACCAGGAAGACGATCTGATGCGCCGGCGATATACCCCGGAGTTTACGGAGCTCATGCGGTTCGAGGTGGGGCGTGCGAAGGAATTTTACGCGAAGGCCGCGCGGGCGTTGGAATCGCTCCCCCGCGCTGAACGCCGAGCCCTGACGGTCGCAGAAATTATGCGAGGCGTGTACAGCCGGATTTTGCATCGCATCGAGGAATCCGGCTATCGCGTGCTGGGTGAACGGGTCACGTTGTCCCCCAGTCGCCGCCTGGCTGTAGCTGCCGGCGTATGGCTGCAGTCACGCCTTCCTTTTTCGTCTTCATGAGCAAAACGGTGCTCATCCTCGGCGGTGGAATCGCCGGACTGACCGCGGCATTGCACCTGAGCGAGAACGGCTACTCCGTCACGGTGATTGAACAGGCTGCTACCATCGGGGGCCGCCTGCTCCAGGCGCCGCCGCCCCTTCTCCTTGAGGCTCACCACGCAACGTGGTCGTTGCTCCATCGCCTTGGTAAAGATGTCGCCACCCGCCGCCTCCGCCACACGCCGCTTGAATTTCTACAAATGAGCGGAGCCCGCACTCAATTCTTGCATCTTCCATTACCCTCCCCGCTCAATACGCTGCTCGGAACCACCCTGTTCCAAGGCCTGTCCATGCGGGACCGCTGGCATCTGCTGTCATTCCTCGAACGGACCTGGGAACAGGATCCTCCACTGCCAAACGATCTCGATCTGCGCGTAGCCGACGAATGGCTTGCCAGCATCGGCCAATCGGAGAGCGCCCGGTCCGGCGTTTGGAATTGCCTCGCACAATTGCTGTTAGGAGCCTCGTTGTCAAAAGTGTCGGCCGGCTTATTCATGCGAACGCTGCGCCGCTGTTTTTTGACCGGTGCACGGGCGACGAAACTGATCCTCCCTTCGCACGGGTTGGACACGTTTCTTCTTGCGCCGCTCAAAGCCCAACTCGAAACCAGAGGCGTCACATTTCGGTTGAATACGACGGCAAGTCATCTGCAGTTCGACCGAGACGGCCTGACGCGGGTTGACTTCACGGACTGCGCCAGTTTCACCGCCGATTGGTATATTTCGGCACTTCCCCGCCACCGTTTGACGTCACTGTTGCCGGAACGCATCGTGACCCACTATGCTTATTTTCAACAACTCAGCCGCGTCAGCGAATCACCGCTCATCACCATCCGCCTGCATGTCGATCAGAAAATCGAGCACACACAGCTGGTATTGCTGGAACAGCAGACGTTCCATTGGATGATCCGGCATCCGGACCATGAATTGCATGAACAAGCTGCCGTGGTCTGGGCCATCGCGGTTGATGCTGTGCATCTTCTCGCGGAATCAAAGGAGAACCTCATTCGTCTCGCCACGGAAGACATGGCGAGGGCCTTTCCCTCGCCCCATTCCGTTCCTCGTGTGATCAATGCTGCGGTCGTAAGGCAGCCCCAGGCCTATCTCACCCCGAAGCCTGCGACACAACAATTTCGTCCGCTACCCAGCAGTCCTTTCCCCAATTTTTTCGTGGCAGGCGATTGGACCGATACCGGATGGCCGGCCAACTTGGAATCGGCTATCCTCAGCGCTCAACGATGCGCCGAGGCCATTTCTGCTTAGAATCACCCGGCATGGTTGCGCCAGACCCGTCTGTTGCGGTCCCTGTTCACCTTTCCACATCATTGACAAGGTATCGGCTCGCGACTAAGATCCCGCGTACCAATTAGGCGGTACATCAGATGTCTCAGCCCCTGATCACCCTGCAGGAACTCGGCGACTCCCTCCATGATTGCCAGCGATGCCAGCTCGCCAAACTGGGTCGTACCCAGGTGGTCTTCGGTGTCGGCAATCCGCATGCCTCAGTCATATTCGTGGGCGAAGCTCCCGGTTTTCACGAAGATCAAAAGGGGGAGCCGTTCGTGGGCGCAGCCGGCCAGCTCTTGAATGAATTATTGCAATCGGTAGGGCTATCTCGAGCCGACATCTACATTGCGAACGTCATCAAATGCCGCCCGCCGAACAATCGCGACCCCGAGCCTCAGGAAGTGGACACCTGCAAACCGTTTCTCTTGCAACAAATCGCCGCGATCAAACCCAAACTGGTCTGTTCGCTAGGAAACTGGGCCACACAGACTCTTTTAGAGCGGAAGGTAGGAATTACCAGAGTGCGCGGGCAAGCTTTCTATATGAAAGAGTTCGTGCTCTTCCCACTGCTTCATCCGGCCGCCGCGTTGCATCAAGGAAATATGCTGCAGCCTTTGCGTGAAGACTTTCAGAAGTTGAAGGAGTTTCTAGATCGCCATAGTCAAAACGGCCCAAGACCCCAGCAGACCGCCGCCAGCACCGTCCCTGAGCCACACAGCGAGCCCGCTCTCGCGATTGCACAACAAATGGATTTGTTCGGATCCTCATGAGCCAGCGGTCGGTCCGGCGCCGGTTGCGGTGTGAGCAGCCAGACCGACGAGCCATGGGTTAGATGCGGGCGGAGTTGTTTTCGGTGTCGTTTACGGACGGAGCGTCGTCCGGCCTCTCCTGAGGCATTTCCTCCTCCTCCTCTGGAGCGCCAAACCAGGCCACTAACATTTCGTCCCACCAGGTTTCATCGATCTCCGGGCCTGGATCCACGCCGAGAAATGCGACATCCTCAGACGACATGCCTTCTCCGACGACGTTCGGTTGGAATTTTGCACGGTCGATCACTTCCTTCGTCGCATATCCGCCCAGGATCCATGAGTCCGGATCCGCGCGTCTCGATTTGTATGCCTTGAGCCCCTGCTTCAGGTACATGAACACCTGTTGTTGCCGGGGATCTCCCACTCCGCTGTGCGGCAGGCTTAGCGTCTTTTCGATTTTTTTTCGCCAATGGCGATCTTCGTACCGCGACGTGATCAACTGAAGCATCGTTTTGCCGAAATCCGCATCAAGTGCCATGTTGCCTCTCGATTCTGTCTGCTGTGTGAAACTCTCTCATACG
>JBKKAO010000605.1:0-4406 GCA_046714645.1 Burkholderiales bacterium
GATCGCGGCCAGTTGAACGTGCAGATCATGCAGCGCGGCTATGCGTGGCTGGATACCGGGACGCACGAGAGCCTGCTGGAAGCAGGGCACTTCATCGCCACGCTCGAACACCGCCAGGGCCTCAAGATCGCCTGCCCCGAAGAGATCGCCTGGCGCAACGGCTTCATCACCAAGGAACAGTTGGCCAAGCTCGCCGCACCGCTGCAGAAGAACGGCTATGGCCAGTACCTCAATCACCTGCTGGCCGAGGAAATCCGTTCCTGAGCATTGCGGCTGGCGCTAGTGTATCAATGTATATCTGAAACAAGATATAAATAGATATACATTGTTAGAATCCTTCTGTGGACCCGATCGGTAACCCCTTTTCTCCAGGCGCAGGCTCGCCGCCCCCGGAACTGGTGGGGCGCGATCCTGTGCTCGCCCAGGCTCGGGTGCTGCTCGGTCGTGTCAAGCTCAGGAAGTCTGAAAAAAGCATGCTGCTGACCGGCCTGCGCGGCGTCGGCAAGACCGTGCTGCTCAACGAGATCGAGCGGCTTGCAGCCGAAGGCGGCTACCGCACGATTGCAGTGGAGGCCCACGAAGACAAGCGTCTCGGGCCCTTGCTGGCCCCTTATCTGAGGCGGCTGCTGTTCGATCTGGATCGGCTCGCGGGCGCCGGCGACAAGGTGAGGCGCGGCTTGGCGGTGTTGCGCAGCTTTATCGGCTCCATCAAGCTGACGGTCGATGAGGTCCACATCGGGCTCGACATCGAACCGGAAAAAGGCGCTGCGGACAGCGGCGATCTGGAGATCGACCTTCCCAATCTGTTCGTGGCGGTGGCCGAGGCCGCACTCGAACGTCAAAGCGCCGTCGCCGTGCTGATCGACGAAATCCAGTACTTCGACTCGAAGGAACTGGGCGCGTTGATCATGGCCATGCACAAGCTGCAACAGCGCCAGTTGCCGATGCTGCTGCTGGGGGCGGGCTTGCCCATACTCCCGGCGCTTGCTGGCGATTCCAAGTCTTACGCAGAACGTTTGTTCAGCTTTCCCGATATCGGCGCACTGGCGCAGCCGGATGCTGCAAAAGCGTTGCAGGATCCGGCGCAAGCGGTCGGCGTCCGGTTCGAGGAGCCCGCCCTCGACGAGATCTACCGCCTGACGCGCGGCTACCCCTACTTCATCCAGGAGTGGGGCTACCAATCGTGGAACCTGGCGGTGTCCAGCCCGATCACGCTGCAGATGGTCGAAAACGCAACTGCCACGGTCGTTGCGCGACTCGACAAGAACTTCTTTCGCGTGCGATACGACCGTCTGACCCCCGGCGAGAAGAACTTCCTGCGCGCCATGGCCGAGTTGGGGCCGGGCGACCAGCGCACCGGCGACATCGCCGACACCTTGGGCGTCAAGGTGAACGGCCTCGGGCCGGTGCGAGCGAAGTTGATCAAGAAGGGGATGATCTACAGTCCGGCCCATGGCGACATGGCGTTCACTGTCCCACTGTTCGACGAGTTCATGGTTCGAGCCATTCCGGTTTTCAGCCGTTGATCCAACTTCCAACCCGGCCCAACCCAACACATGAAAGTCACTCCTACCACCATCCCCGACGTGCTCGTGATCGAGCCCAAGGTCTTCGGCGATGCGCGCGGCTTCTTCTTCGAAAGCTTCAATGGCAAGGCATTCGACGAGGCGGCTGGCCACCACGTCGACTTTGTTCAGGACAACCATTCGCGCTCCAGCAAGGGCGTGCTGCGCGGACTGCACTATCAGATCCAGCAGCCGCAGGGCAAGCTGGTGCGGGTGGCGCGGCGCTGTCTACGACGTGGCGGTCGACACCCGCAAGTCGTCGGCCACTTTCGGCCAATGGGTGGGCGTCGAACTTGTGCACCTGCTCAGCGACGCCGATAGCAAGAGCGCAGGCGCGACGGTGTTCGCCTACCACGTGCACGACCCGGAGCGCTACGGCGTGGTCGCCTTCGATGCCCAAGGCAAGGCCAGCAGCATCGAGGAAAAACCGGTCAAGCCCAAGAGCAGCTACGCCGTGACCGGCCTGTACTTCTACGACAACCAGGTCGTCGAGATCGCCAAGGCGGTGAAGCCCAGCGCCCGCGGCGAGCTCGAAATCACTGCCGTCAACCAAGCCTACCTGGATCGCGGCCAGTTGAACGTGCAGATCATGCAGCGCGGCTATGCGTGGCTGGATACCGGGACGCACGAGAGCCTGCTCGAAGCGGGCCAGTTCATTGCTACGCTGGAACACCGCCAAGGCCTGAAGATCGCGTGCCCGGAAGAAATCGCTTGGCGCTATGGGTATGTCGACAACCAACAACTGGAAACGCTCACTGCGCCACTTCTCAAGAGCGGATGCGGCAAGTACCTCACGCGCCTCCTGACGGACGGCATTCATCGATAGGCGGATCAAGCAACAAGACCATGAGCAATCTCGTATCTGGGAAGAAGTACCTGGTGACCGGTGCCGGTGGCTTTATCGGCAGCCATCTGGTTGAAGCCTTGGTGCGGGCAGGAGCAGACGTGACCGCGATGGTCCGCTACGGCTCTGCCTCCAACTGGGGCAATCTCGAGTTGGTCGACGAGGCTGTCAAGGGTCACTTTCGCGTCATATCCGGAAATATCGACGATGGCGACTTTGTGATGCATGCGATGCGCGGCGCTGACGTCGTGTGCCACCTCGCAGCACTGATCGCGATTCCCTATTCCTACGTGGCGCCGAGGAGCTATGTGCGTACCAATGTGGAGGGTACGTTGAATGTGGTCGAAGCTGCGCGGCGCCTTTCGATCCCCCGTGTCGTGCATACGAGCACGTCGGAAGTCTATGGGACGGCGATACGTGTCCCGATCGACGAGACGCACCCGCTCCAAGGACAGTCGCCGTACTCCGCGTCGAAGATCGGCGCCGACAAGATCGCCGAGAGCTATTTCCGCTCCTTCGATACCGGAGTGGTCACCTTGCGACCGTTCAACACCTTCGGTCCCCGCCAATCAGGACGGGCGTTCATACCCACCATCATTTCGCAGGCGCTCAGCCGCGATGAGGTTCACCTGGGCTCCTTGACGCCCGAGCGCGATATGACCTACGTGTCCGATACGGTTGCGGGGTTCATTGCGGCTTCAACCACGCCGGGGATCCAGGGGGAGACGATCAACCTGGGGACGGGCGCCACCTACACCATCGGCCACTTCGCCGAGCGCATCCTGAAATTGATGAATGTGCAAAAGAAGATCGTCTCCGATGCCGATAGATTTCGCCCGGAAAAGAGCGAGGTCCTGAAGCTGGTATCGGACAACTCGCTTGCGGCGCACAAGATGGGATGGACGCCAAAAGTGGGATTGGACGAAGGGCTGCTGAAGAGCATCGACTTCGTGCGCGATCACATGCATCTGTATCGGCCGACCACGTACACCGTTTGAGTTAGGGACGCAAATGAAAGCAGTGATCATGGCCGGGGGCAAGGGCACTCGATTGAGGCCGTTTACCGCATCGTTTCCGAAGCCGCTGATGCCTCTTGGGGACATGCCGGTCCTCGAGCTGCTGCTGCATCAGTTGCAATTGGCCGGCGTGACGGAAGTGTTCCTGGCGGTCAATCATCTGCACCATCTGATTCGCGCATTTTGCGGCGATGGCTCGCGGTTCGGGCTGAACATCGAATACAGCCTTGAAGACAGCCCGTTGGGCACCGCCGGCCCGCTTGGCGCCCTGCTTGACCGCATTGATGAGAGCTTCATTGTGACCAACGGCGACCTGCTGACGACAATGAACATCAAGAAGATGATCAAGGCACACGCAGAAAAGAAGGCCGATGCCACCGTGGGCGTCTATGAGCGCGAGGTCAAGATCGATTTCGGACTCGTGCAGACTGGCGCGGACATGAGCCTGAAAGGCTATCTGGAAAAGCCGGTCAGCAAGCATCTTGTGAGCATGGGGCTGTACGTACTTGATCGAGACGCCATCGCGCCGCACGTGCAGCCCGGTGTTCACTTGGACATGCCCGACCTGCTGATGAAATTGTTGGGCTCGGGGAAATCCGTCTATTGCCATCAGCAGCCGGAAAGCTTCTGGCTCGATATCGGCCGCCCGGACGATTACTCCACTGCCCAGAAAATGTTCGACGAGAACCGCGAACTGTTTCTTCCGGTGTAGTCGATGAGAGTGCTTGTCACCGGTGCCACCGGATTTGTTGGAAGGGCCGTCGTTATCCAGCTGATATCGCAGGGCTTGGACGTAATGGCTGTTGGCAGGAAATCGGCGGGCGTTGGCGGATCGCCCGCTTCGCAGGTCCTGGAGAATCCCGGTGATGCCGGAGAGGTACGGCGAGTACTGGAGGCAGCGAAGCCACAGGTTCTGATGCATCTCGCCGGCACCACCTCCCTGGCGAGTTACGTGGACCTGTACACCGCAAATGTGGCTTT
>JBKKAO010000606.1:0-8033 GCA_046714645.1 Burkholderiales bacterium
ATCTCTCTCAATCCGAAATAGGCGGCGACACCGACAGGGCCAAACAATCCCAGCTGTTTGATGGCAGGAACTTGCACCTCGTCCTGCAGCGGCATGAAAAACTCACCGCTGCCGTCCGTTACCGCGAAATCCTGCCAACCGAACATGCCCATGATGTTGGTACCGGCAGGCAGGTCTGGATGCTTGGAGTGCACCACGCTTCCCACCGCCACCGCGCGCACCACTTCGCCGAGGCGCTGTGGGGGAAGATAAGTGTCTTCTTCGCGCATCCAGCAGCGCTCGATGGTATCGAGGGAGAGATAGTGGATACGCACCAGGGCCTGGCGAGGTCCGGGTACGGGCACCGGACCCTCGCGCCATTCCAAATCGGACTCCTTTAGCCGCCCGGCCGGCCGCCGCACCAGGCACCATTGGCGGTTGACATCGTGTGTCATCGCTGCGGGCCGGTGGCTATTTGAGCTGCAGCGTCCCCTTCCAACGCATATGCGCGAGCGCCGGGTCGTCCGTGGGCATCGTTTCGAAAGTGCCCCCGCCCGTGGCCTTCGAGTACTTGCCGGTACCCGGTCCCACCTCATAACTGCCCGCCCCGAAAGCCAGGGCGCGGAAACTGAACAAGTCGCCGTCTTTGTCGACACCACCGCACAAGGTAATGCAGGCGCCATCTTTGCCACTTAGAGGAATCTTGCACATCCACCGGCAATCCATGCTTTGTCCCGTGATGGGATATGTCGGATCCTCTGTCTCCACCAGCACCCGTGAACCCCCGGTTAGGTAAGTACCCCCGTCAGCCATCTTGCGGCTTTCCGTGGGCAGCAGCGCCCCGGTGTTACGACCGTGGTTGATCTTCCAGGACTGAGCAAGCGCGGGGGAAACGCAAGCCGCGCCCAAAGTAATTAGCAGGCTCATACCCAGCATGCGGGTGTTCCTTGAATGTAGTGAGACAAGCATCGTTGACCTCCATCAGTGTTGGTGTTCGCTTGATGTACCCCTTTGCATCCCCCCAGACTGGTTTGTAGGAGCCATCAAGGGGCGCACGACAGGATCCCACCGAGCATGGTGCCTTTTCGATGACCTGCCACACGGAAAAACCGTGACCTGGATCACACTCTGAATCAGGACTTGATCCGGTATCGAAAAGCGGCGGCTAGCTCAACACCTCAGGCTTGAAGTACACTCCTCGATATGAACGCAATTCGAAAACGAGAGGCAGAAATGTTTCGACGCCGCGCATTTCTGCGCATGTGTATCGGTGCGTGCGTTTGGTCGGCCGCATTCACGTTTGGTTATAGCGAGGTTTCCATGGCCTGTCCCGATGTGCTCAATCACCAGATGAAGGATCTGGAGGGTAATGAGATCAATCTCTGCGATTTCTCCGGCAAAGTCGTACTGGCCGTCAATACGGCGAGCTATTGCGGCAACACGCCTCAGTACAAGGGATTGGAATCGTTGTATCAGCAATACAAGGCGAAAGGCCTCGTGGTTATTGGTTTTCCGGCCAACGATTTTGGCTTGCAGGAACCTGGCTCTAGCGAGGAGATCAAGGATTTCTGCGAGCGCACCTACGGCGTGAAGTTTCCCATGATGGAAAAGACAAGCGTGATACCGGGCAAGGCCAACTCCGTATTCGAGAAGCTCACCAAGCTAACGGGCGATGCGCCGGAGTGGAATTTTCACAAGTACCTGCTCTCGCGCGACGGTAAGCGCGCCTATAGCTTCGCCGCGCGCACGAAACCTGAGAGTGGGGAGGTCGTACAACGGATCGAAGCGCTGTTGGCGGAGAAACCTTAGGCCCAAGAACCGCAATTTAGCCACCGAGGGCACAGAGAAAAACGCTGGGGCATGGCCTTCGCCGCCATTCCAAAAGATGCCGGGACGAGACAAGTTTCGTGGTACACAATGGGTTGAAAATCATGACTATTGCGCTAGCCCCTATCACCGAGAATTTTGCCGCCGAGATTGGCGATGTCGATCTATCCGTGCCCCTGAACGCGGCGGATCGCACCGCTATGGAAGCGGCGTTCGATCGCTATAGCGTCTTGGTGTTTCCCGATCAGCACTTGTCGGTTGAGCAGCATCTCGATTTCGCGCGTAACTTCGGTCCGCTGGAGACCTCGGTGCATGCGGCGCGTAGCGATGCGAAACTGCGCCTTCGCCCGGATCTTGGCGACATATCGAATCTCGCGCTCGACGACAAGGTCTGGGGCGAGGAAGACCGCCGGCGCATGTACGAGATGGGCAACCGTCTGTGGCACACCGACAGTTCGTTCAAGCGCGTTCCAGCGAAGGCGTCGCTGCTGTATGCGTACACGATTCCACCGATTGGCGGTCAAACCGAATTCGCCGACATGCGTGCGGCCTACGATGCGCTGGACGACACTATGAAGCAGCGCCTGCAAGGGCTGGTGGCCGAACATGCCATCATGTACTCGCGCGCGCGCCTGGGGTTTACCGACTTTTCCGACGAGGAGCGCCGCACCTACCCTCCGGTACCGCAGACCATGGTGCGCCGTCACCCCGGTTCTGGGCGCATGGGGCTATACGTGGCATCCCACGCAGGACGTATTTTCGGAATGGCCGGAGAAGAGGCCAACGCACTGCTGCAACAACTCATCGAACACGCGACCCAGCGCCAGTTTGTGTACACACACCGTTGGCGCGTGAATGATCTGGTGATGTGGGATAACCGCTGCACCATGCATCGCGGAAAACCCTACGACGATCTGCGCTGGCCGCGAGAATTGCAGCGTGCGACGGTGGCAGATGTGGCGCCGACCTGCGAGCAAGAAGGCATTCCCATACCTGCCGCGGCGTAGCCTGCCGCCAGGATCGCGCGGCGCAGCGGACCAAGCCGCTGCGGTGTGCGTGACGCCGGCCTGGAGTCCCTACCGTCGCGGTAACACCTGGTGTTCCAGCCAGTTTTTGAGTTCCGCCAGTTTGTGCGATGGGTCGAGAATGCCTTGTCCCAGGCCGTAGCGCCAGGCCACTGATTGCGTGTCGCGGCCGCTCTCTAGGGTCTCCAGATCCGAGATGAAGCGCTGCACATCTTCGCCGCTGGCCATCAGTCCTTCGGATAGAAGGGTGTCAGCGTAACGCCGAGCGGTGGCCGCGAGTTCCGCGAAGGTGTATTCCGGGTGGTATTGCACGCCCCAACATATTCCTTTGCCGAAGTGAATTTCCGCGGCTTGTAATCCCATTTCGTTGTGCGCAAGCGCGATGGCACCGGGCGGGAGCCGCTCGATGTAGTCGCGGTGGATGGTGGGGGCTTCGAACACATCGGGCTTGCCGCTGAACATGGGATGCTTGCGCCCCGCATCGTTGAGCGCGATGCGCCGCGCAAAGCCAAACTCGCGGCCCAGCGGATTCGCGCTCACGACGCCGCCTGCCGCCGCGACGGCAATCTGCAAACCCCAACAGCTTCCGAAAAATGGCACGCCCGCGGCGAATATGTCGCGCGCTAAATCGATTTGGCGCTCGATGGCCGGACCACCGTTGTAGACGTTGAGGGCGGATCCGGTCATGGCCGCCCCGGCATAGTCCGCGAGCCGCAGAGTAGGCGGTAGTGCCCCATCCGCGGGAAAGACGATGTCGCACTGGAGCGAGGGCTCCAGGGATTTCAAGGTGCGGACATAAGCCTCGCCGGTGGCTTGGCCTCCGGAAGCCGTGTGGCGAGCGCGAGTCTCGGCGGTGTTGCCATCGATGACCAGCACTCGCACGGCGCGCATGCGTTAGCCCTTCAGCGTGAGGTCGCCCGCCACGGCGTAGCGGAACAATCGCTCCAAGGTGGGCGCATCCAGGGGAATGGGATTCCCGCTCGCGGAAGGATCGGCTGCGGCTTCGCGCCCGATCTCCTCCGGATTTCGCAGGGTGACGCCGATCTCAGCCAGAGTGTGAGGGATGGCGAGCTGCTGGCGGAATTGAAGCACCCAATTCAGAACCCCATCGAAATTCGCGGTTGCTAGATCCAACAGCCGCGCCACCGTGCGCATTCGCTCAGCGATGGCTTCGCGGTTGTGAATCATCACGTAGGGCAGTAGCACGGCATTGGTGAGACCATGATGCGTGTCGAAGAAGGACCCCACGGGATGGGCGATGGCGTGCACGCCGCCCAGCCCCTTCTGAAAAGCCGTGGCGCCCATGCTGGCGGCGGCCAACATGCGCGAGCGAGCTTCCATATCCTTTCCATTGGCGAAGGCGCGTGGCAAGAATTCCTTGATCAGACGCATGCCCTCCAGCGCGACGCCATCGGCCAGGGGATGAAAGCCCGGTGCGCAGTAAGCTTCGAAGCAATGCACGAAGGCGTCCAGCCCGGTGGCGGCGGTAATTTTTGGCGGTAAACCCACGGTCAGTTCCGGATCCGCGATCACCATGCCGGGCATCATCTTCGGATGGAAGATGATTTTTTTCTGGTGGGTGGCCTCATTCAGAATGACGCCCGCGCGTCCCACTTCCGATCCGGTCCCCGCCGTAGTGGGGACGGCCACCACGGGCGCGATGCCCTTGGGATCGGCGCGCGTCCACCAATCGCCGATGTCCTCGAAATCCCACAGAGGGCGGGACTGCCCAGACATGAATGCGATCACTTTACCGGCATCCAGTGCCGAGCCTCCGCCGAAGGCCACCACACCATCGTGAGCGCCGGCGCGGTACACGGCGAGCCCGGCTTCCACATTGGCGGCCACGGGGTTGCCGCGTACGTCCGCGAATAGTGCCGCGTTGGGCAACAACGCCAGCGCATGGCGCACCATTGCGCTGTCCTTCAACCCGGTGTCGGTGACGAGCAGCGGCCGCTTGATTCCCAGATCCGCGCAAGCGTCCGGGAGTTCCGAGATACGTCCGGGACCCGCCCAGATACGCGTGGGATAGTTCCAGTTACCGCGAAGCACCGCGCTCATGATGGCAATCGAAAATGACAGGACTTGGGACGGGTCAAATGATCTCGAAGTAGCGGGCCAATTCCCAATCGGTGATGGCCTTGCGGAACTCGCGCTCTTCCCATTCGCGCGTGGCAGCGTAATGTTCGACAAAGGCGTCCCCGAACAACTCGCGCGCGGGTTTCGAACGGGTCAAGCGCTCGGCCGCTTCGGTGAGGGTGCGCGGCAGTTGCCGCTTCTCCGGATACTTACGCTCGTAGGCATTGCCCTTCACCGCCTCATCGGGTTCGATCTTGTTGGCGATGCCCCATAGTCCCGTGCCGATGGCGGCGGCCAGCGCGATGTAAGGATTGATATCGGCGGCGGTGATGCGGTATTCCACGCGCTGGCTATTGGAACTGCCGGGGATCACTCGCAGCGCGGTCGTTCGGTTCTCCACCCCCCAACTGGCGGCGGTCGGTGCCCAGAATCCCGGAATCAGCCGCGAATAGCTGTTCACCGTGGAGGCGATCATGGCCAGAATCTCTGGCATGAGGGCTTGCTGCCCGCCTACGAACCAGCGCATCTCTTTCGACATGAAGTGCGCTTGCTTCGGATCGTGGAACACCGCCGCTTCGCTCTTCGTATGGGTGAGCGAGACATGCAGATGACCACTCTGCCCAGGATAGTCGCGCGACCACTTGGCCATGAAGGTGGCCATCAATCCTTTGCGCTGGGCCAGTACCTTGGTGAAGGTCTTGAACAAGGCCGCGCGGTCCGCCGCTTCGAGGGCATCGGTGTATTGAAGGGCGGCCTCCACCACTCCCGGACCCGTTTCCGTATGCAATCCCTCCACCGGAAAGCGCATGGTGTTACATAGTTGGAGTAGCTCGTGATAGAACTCGGCGTGAACGGAATTGCGCAGCACCGAGTAGCCGAAGAAACCAGGGGTCATGGTTTGCATGCCGCGATAATTCTTCTGCCGCACCGAGTGCGGCGTTTCGTTGAACAGAAAGAATTCGAACTCCGCCGCCGCGAACACGCGGTAGTTCATTTCCTTCGCGCGCCCGAGCACCCGTCTTAGCAGCGCGCGCGGGCACACCTTCTCCGCCTCGCCCATGAACTCGCCCAAGAAGAACGGCATCTCGCCTTCGAAGGGCAGATCGCGGCAAGTCTCGGGGAGTACCCGCACCATGGCGTCGGGATAGGCCGTATGCCACCCAGTGAATTGGGTGTTGTCGTAGAGTTGATCGTTGGAATCCCAACCCAACACCACGTCGCAAAAGCCGAAACCTTTATCCAGCGCGGATAGGAACTTGTCGCGCCCCATGTATTTGCCGCGCAAGATGCCGTCGCTGTCGAATACGCCGAGCTTGATGTGTTCGAGGTTGCGCTGGGTAATAAGGGCGCGCGCCTGTGCCGCGGTCTTGACGCGGGCGCAGGCCAGAGGCTCCCGTGCCATCAGGCGTGCCTCACCTTGCCTTTGGAAATGGCGAACTCCTCCTCAGGCGAGAGCACCAGCCGCTTGCGTCCCACCAAGGCGAAGTACAGCAGTCCCAACATATACCAAACGGCCGCCGCATACACGCCGTTGCGGTAGACGGGGTCTTGCAACTGGTAGTAGATGGTCACCAGCGCGATCGCCACGGTGAGTCCAGCGCCGAAGTTGCCCAGCGGACTGCGATAGGGACGTTCGATGTCCGGCATGTTCTTGCGCAGCAAAATGAAGGACAAGCCCTGCATCGCGTAAGAAATCATCGCCCCGAAGACCGCCATGTTGAGCAGCGTGCCGCCGATCAAGGCGCCGCCTTTCTCGGCGCCGAAGGCGAACCACACCATCAACATGATGGCGAACCCGGTCACCGTGCCCGTATAGAGCGCCACGTGCGGCACCTTGGTGGTGCCGTGTGTCAAGGACATGAAGGGCATGTAATAGCCCGCGCGCGACAGCGAATAGATCTGGCGGCCATAGGCGAAGATGATGGTGTGGAAGCTCGCGACCAGGCCGATCACCGCCAGCAGAGCCAACAGCTTGGCGATCTGCGCGCCGTAAATCACGCGGAAACCATCGAGCAGCGGTTCGGCGGACTTCGCGAGAGAGAACGCGCCCTTCATTTTGTCCGGGTCGGGCGATCCGATGCCGGCGTTGAGAAAGGTGATGAGCACCGCGGAAGCCGTGAGGGTTGCCATGCCGTAGAGAAGGCCCTTGGGCATGTCCTTCTTCGGGTCGTAGGATTCCTCCGCCGCCAGCGGCAATTGCTCGATGGCCAAGAACAGCCACACGGCGAAGGGTAGCGCCGCCAGCGCACCGCCAATGCCGAAGGGTAACCAGGAGCCACCGCCCGTGGGAAGTTCGACGGGCGCGCCGTCGGGCCCGGCACCGATGTTGAGCGCCCAGCGGTTCAGGTCGAAGTGGGGGATCGCGCTGATCCAGTAGATGACCAATACCGCGAGCGCGCCCAGCGTCACCACGATGGAGACTTTGAAGGACAATTCCACGCCGCGCAGATTTAGAAACAAGAACACCGCGTAGGAACCCGCCCACCATAGGGGCTGAGCGGCCGGCGGCGTGCCGAAGATCGCCGTCAGGTACGAGCCTATGAAGTAGACGATGACCGCTGGGGTGAGGATGTATTCGATGCTCTCCGCGAGCCCCGTGACCATGCCGCCCCAGGGGCCCATGGCGCTGCGTGCGAAGGAATAGGCGGCGCCCGTATGTGGCAGGGAGGGGGACATCTCGGCCAGACTGAAACACAAACCCCAGTACATGATGGAGACCACCACCAGGGCGATTAACATGCCGCCGAAGCCTGCGGACAAGCCGAAGTTCCATCCGGAGTAATGGCCCGAGATCACCGCGCCGACTCCGAGTGCCCACAGTGACCATACCCGCGCGTACCGGCGCAATCCGCGCTGTTCGAAGTAGCTCTTGTCTGTGGTGGTATAGGTGACGCTACCGACTTGCTTCTGCTCGCTCATGCTTTCCCCCGTTTTGCTTTTACGTGTGGTGCGATGGACCTCTCGTGCAAGTATTCTTGGAACGGCTCGGCTTAAACCGGGGGGAGTATAAGCCTAAGGTTAAAACGCACACCGCAGGTCTACCGGTCCCAACCTGTGACGGAGGTGCGGGTGGGAGCGAGATCGATCACGCCCCGGCCCCAGCGTTGGGGGATGCTCATGTTG
>JBKKAO010000607.1:0-7928 GCA_046714645.1 Burkholderiales bacterium
GACATCGCGCGCGAGTTTTCCGGAGCCTGCACCTAGTTCAAGCACGTCCCCGCCCGTGGACGCCAGTACCTGCGCGATCTGCCGCGCTAAGGTCGCGCCAAAAACCGGCGTGAGTTCAGGTGCCGTAATGCACTCCCCCGCCCCGCCCAGTTTGGTTGCGCCGCCGCAGTAGTAGCCCAAACCCGGTGTGTAGAGGGCCATGCTCATGTACCGGGCAAAGGAGATCCATCCGCCCGCCTCTTCAATCTCGCGCTCGATGCGGGCGCCAAGCCGCGCGCTGTGTTCAAGCGCGACGGGATCCGGCAGGGGCAGCGATGAGAGGTTCAGAAAGTAAGACGAGCAAAGAGTTGGAAGGAGGTGGAGGTAGTCGCTAGAGTAGAATCGTATTCAATAGCTTAGCGATCATGCGATCTCATGCAAGAAATGGTGGTACTCATCACGGGTGGCGCGCGTCGCGTCGGGGCGGCGGTTTGCCGCATGCTACACGCGAGCGGTGGGCAGCTCATGATCCATTACCGGCGCTCCGCCACCGAGGCGCGCGCCCTACAAGCTGAGCTCAACGCGACCAGTGCCGATTCCGTCGCATTGGTGCAAGCGGACTTGCTCAATCCGGCCGCTCATTTGCCGTTGGTGCAAGAAACCGTCAATCGCTTCGGGCGGCTGGATGTCCTGATCAATAACGCGTCGAGTTTTTTTCCTACCCCGGTGGGCGAGATCACGGCGGAGAACTGGGACGATCTTATCGGCACCAATCTAAGAACGCCCCTTTTCCTCTCGCAAGCTGCCGCGCCGCACTTGCGCAAGAGTAATGGCAGCATCATAAACGTTATCGACATTCACGCCGACCGCCCCATGAAAAATCACTTGGTGTACAGCACGGCTAAGGGCGGATTGGTGGCCCTCACCCGGTCGCTGGCCGCCGAGTTGGGGCCGGAGATTCGAGTCAATGGGCTCTCCCCCGGACCGATCCTGTGGCCGGAGGACGAGCGTTGGAACGATGAACTGGCCCGCCAGCGCATCGTCAATCAAACTCTGCTCAAGCGCGTAGGGGAGCCGGACGACGTCGCGCGCGCCGCTCGTTTCTTAGTCTTTGACGCGCCTTACATCACCGGCCAGATCCTCGCGGTGGATGGCGGCCGCAGTCTTCATTTGTAGCGCCCTATGGATACTCAAAAGCAACTCTACGAAGACAACAAGCTCGCCAAACGCCTGCGCCGTCTGGCGGGCCAAGCCATTGGGGATTTCGGTATGATCGGTCACGGCGACCGCGTGATGGTGTGTCTCTCGGGAGGCAAGGACAGTTACGGGCTGCTAGAGGTGTTACTGAGCCTGCGCGAGCACGCGCCCATCCACTTCGATCTCCTGGCCTTCAATCTGGATCAGAGGCATCCTGGCTACCCGGCCGAGGTGCTGCCCAACTATCTCAAGAGCCTGGGCGTGCCCTTTCACATCGAGGTGCAAGATACCTATAGCGTAGTCAAGCGCGTGATCCCTGAAGGCAAGACCATGTGCGGCCTGTGCTCACGGCTGCGGCGCGGTGTGATTTACCGCGTGGCCAAGGAGTTGGGCGCCACCAAGGTCGCCTTGGGTCACCACGCGGACGATGTGCTGGAGACCTTTTTCCTCAATATGTTCTTCGGTGGAAAGTTGAAAGCTATGCCGCCCAAGCTCGTGAGCGACGATGGCCATCACATCGTCATTCGTCCGCTGGCCTATGTGCGCGAGAAGGATCTAGCGCGCTATTCGGAGGTGCGGCAGTTTCCCATCATCCCCTGCGACCTGTGCGGTTCGCAAGACACGCTTCAGCGCAAGCAGATGAAAGAGATGATCGGGCAGTGGGAGAAGCAGTTCCCTGGGCGCATCGAGAGCATGCTGCGCAGCCTGTCCGATGTCCGGCTCTCACATCTGATGGACCGCAAGCGCTTCGATTTCGCCGGGCTCAAACCCTCAGGAGAGCCCGAACCGGATGGCGATCTTGTGTTCGACCGGGAAACACCCTCTTCAGCCGTAGCTCCCCGCCCCACTCAACACCGGATTTCACTTCAATAACTATCGTTAACTTCACGCCCGCGAGGGGAGTTCGTTTTGGCCATGGTCGCCGGGTCTTTATCGCCTCGTCGGGCACACCCAAGCCTTGAGGGGTAACGCAGCCGTAGTGACCAACTATAGAATCCACCTTGGCGCAGATGGTCAACGCCTACTTGTCAAAATAATATTGATAAGTTAGTCTTGCGGCTGACTTAACTATTTCCATTGCGCCATGAATTGTGCGGAGCGACTCGTCTTCCTCTACGGCAGCCAAGCCGAGGTATCCCGCCGGCTTAAAGTCGACCGGGCCGTAGTCAATAACTGGATGAAATCCGGTTACGTCCCCTCGCGCTGGGCCGTGGAGATCGAGCATCTCACCGGCGGGCAGATCGCGGCCACGGAGATTCTCAACGAAGCCAATGCTCGCAAGCCTATACGCCTCAAGTCGCGCGGGGAAGAAGATAGCCTTTTCGGACCATCCTTAGCAGGGAGTGACACCATGAATCCTTATGTACCCGGTAAACGCATTCAATCCTTCCATCCGCCGCAGCGCACCCTCATGGGCCCTGGCCCCTCCGAGATCAATCCGCGCGTGATGGCGGCCATGAGCCTACCCGCCATCGGTTACCTGGACCCCGTATTTGTCGAGATGATGGAAGAGCTCAAAGGGTTGCTTCGCTACGTTTACCAGACCAAGAACTCGCTGACTTTTCCCGTCTCCGGCCCAGGTTCCGTGGGGATGGAGTATTGCTTCGTCAACATAGTGGCCCCCGGCGATAAGGTCATCGTGTGCCGCAACGGCGTGTTTGGCGGCCGCATGATCGAGAACGTCGAGCGCTGCGGCGGAATCCCCATCATTGTCGAGAACGCGTGGGGCGAACCCGTGGACCCCAATAAAGTGGAGGAAGCGCTCAAAGCCAATCCCGACGCAAGGGTAGTCGCTTTCGTTCACGCGGAAACTTCCACGGGCGTGCAATCGGACGCCAAGACGTTGGTGGAGATCGCGCAGCGGCACAACGCGCTGGTCATCATGGATGCGGTGACGTCCTTGGCCGGCTCTCCCGTATTGATCGATGAATGGAAAGTGGACGCGGTCTACTCCGCCAGCCAGAAGTGCTTGTCCTGCACACCGGGGCTTTCCCCTGTCTCCTTCAGCGACCACGTCGTGGACTACGTCAAGGCTCGCAAGGACAAGATTCATAGCTGGTTCATGGACATGAACTTGCTGCTGGGCTACTGGGGCGCCACCAACCGCACCTATCATCACACCGCGCCCACCAACAGTCTTTACGCGCTGCACGAAGCGCTGCTGATCCTGCGCGAAGAAGGTATCGAAAATTCCTGGGCACGCCACCAGCGCCATCACTTGGCGCTCAAGGCCGGGCTCGAGGCCATGGGCTTGAAGTACTTGGTGAAGGAAGGCTACCGCCTGCCGCAGATGAACGCGGTGCACATCCCCGAACAGATCCGCGCTCGCGAGGCAGAAGTACGCAAGACGTTACTGGGCGAATTCAATCTAGAAATCGGCGCGGGTCTTGGGCCGCTGGCAGGAAAGATCTGGCGCGTCGGCATCATGGGCTACAGCTGCAAACCGGAGAACGTGATGTTGTGCTTGTCCGCGTTAGGCTCGGTGCTGATGGACATGGGCTTGCCCTTACACGTCGGCGAAGCAGAAGCGGCCGCGCATCATGCCTACGCGCAGATGCATGCCAGCGCGGCGCAGTTGAAGAAGCGCGCGGCTTGAATCCTCGGATAGCCGGGGCGAGCAAGCACGCCCCGGTTCCGCCGCCATGGCACAATGGCGGCGTGGTCGGTACGCCAAGGTGCGAACGGGGTAGTCGCGATGGGAAATCTTGAGTTCCAAGGCATGTCCGCGCAGGAGTTCCTCCGCTGGGAAGCGGAGCAAGAGGAACGGTACGAACTCGTAGACGGTGAAGTATTCGGGATGACCGGTGGCACCTACGCCCATGACCGCACGCGTACGAATCTCTCCGCCGCGCTCTTGAGCCACCTTCGCGGCACACCCTGTCGCGTAGTGGGTCCGGAGGTCAAGTTACGCGTCGATCAGGAAACTCCCGGTTTTTATCCTGACCTCATCGCGGTATGCCGCGAGATTGACCCGCGCGCATCCGAAGTCGCGGAAGCGAAACTGATCATCGAAGTGCTCTCCCCTTCCACGGAGAAAAAAGACCGAGGCACCAAGTGGAGCGAATACCAGAAGCTCGCCATGCTGGAAGAGTACGTGCTCATCGATCCAGACAAACGCCGAATCGAGATCTACCGGCGAATCGCCCCAGCGGATTGGCGGCTGCACATCTGCAGTTCACAAGAAGCCGTTCGATTCGAGAGCATAGGATTCGAGACCAACTTCTCGGTCATCTTCGAAGACCTGCACTAACCTCAATATCGTTCGGGCTGAATCGTGGGCGAACGAACTTAGGCGAACGAGTATTGGGGCTAGCCTGCGTAAGTGGATAAACTTACCGCGCAACGGCTCGCGCGCCGCCACGCTCCACGGCTCGCCCCTCATCCTCGGGTAGAAAACTGCCGCCGTACAGCTCCAATGCTTTCGGCGCATCCGTAAGCTGCGCAGCCCGCTCCTCGAAGCGAAACGCGTCGACCCAACGCAAAGTGCGATCCAAAGTGATCTTGCCGCCTCGCCGAATGATCGAGTCGCCATTGCCGGGGAGCCGGGGAATGCAGAGGAACTACGGGGTTGTCAAGTTTCCGTGGCCCGCCACAGGTACCAAGCCGCGATGGACCGGTAGGGCGCCCAACGTTGGCCAATGAGCGCGAGTTCTTTCGGGGTAATCATCGTGTTCAGGTTCTTGGACTTGGTGTACCCTGCTCGCACACCGAAGTCGCCGACAGGCAGAACGTCCAGCCGCCCCAGGGAGAACATCAGCACCATCTCCACCGTCCAGCGGCCAACGCCTTTGACCCGAGTAAATGCCTCGATGAGGTCTTCGTCTTCCCGGCTCATCAACCCTCTGCGATGGGTTGGTATCGTGCCTTCCTGGGCTTTGGCGGCCACGTCGCGAATGTAGCCGAGTTTCTGTCGCGACAACCCGGCGGACCTTAGCTGCTCATCGGTTCTCGCCAATACGAGATTCGGCGCCGGGAAGCGCGATCCGGGAAACAGGCCGATGAACCGCCCCATGATCGTCGCCGCCGCCTTGCCGTTGAGCTGCTGATACATGATGGCACGCACCAGGGATTCGTAAGGTGAGCGCCGCCAATTGGGCGACAGCCGGCAAGGTCCGTGGACACGAATGAGCCGTCGTAACAATGGATCGGATCGAGCGAGAAGGGTTTCGCCTTCCCGCAGCGACCGCGTGTGAACGTCCTTGAGCATGGGATTGCAATCTTACGCGAAGGACCGCGGTAGATGTGCCAACGAAGGGGTTATTGCAGAGGGGCGTCAAGGTTGCATCGTGTTATTACCATGCTGGCTATGAAGAACACTATCACCGTGAAGCTTCCGGAAACGCTTGCATCCTGGTTATCCCATCGCGCGCAGGAATGGACGGACTGACATGAGTTCCCTTTAATTACAATGAAGCCTAGTTAGCTCAACCCCAGCCTTTGCCAAATCGTCGACGCCGGCCCCGCTTGATTCAGTGTGTAGAAGTGCAATCCGGGCGCGCCGCCGCGCAGTAGCTGATCGCACAAGTTGGTCACCACATCCAACCCAAAGGAACGAATCGAGGCAAGGTCGTCGCCATAGCCTTCTAGCTTCCGGCGAATCCAGCGTGGGATCTCCGCGCCACACGCGTCCGAGAATCGCGCAAGCTGAGAGAAACGTGTGACGGGCATCACGCCTGGAATGATGGGTACGCTAATACCGATCCCCTGGCACTCATCGACGAAGGCAAAGTAAGCATCGGGGTTGTAGAAATACTGCGTGATGGCCGTGTTCGCTCCCGCGTCCACCTTACGTTTGAAGTTGAGTAGATCCTCGCGCGGGCTACGTGCCTGGGGGTGATATTCCGGGTAGGCCGCCACTTCGATATGGATCTCCTGGCCGTAGCTTTCGCGTAGAAATGCCACGAGATCGCTGGCGTAGCGAAACTCTCCCGCCTCAACCATGCCGGAGGGAAGATCACCACGCAGCGCCACCACGCGATGGATCCCCGCCGCGCGATAGCGGTCGAGAATCTCCCGCACTTTGGCCTTGCTGCTTCCAACGCAAGACATGTGAGGCGCGACCTCAAGACCTACCGATTTGATCTCAAGCACGGTACTGATCGTGCGCTCCTGCGTGGACCCGCCCGCACCGTAGGTCACGGAAAAGAACTCTGGCTTGAGCTGCGCGAGTTGGTCGCGCGTCGCGCGCAGCCTTTGCGCGCCTTCCTCGGTTTGAGGGGGAAAGAATTCAAAGCTGAAAGTACGTGAGGAGTGAGGGGTGAGGGGCGAGGAGTTCACGTTGAAGTCGTCTTTCGAGTTGACGTGATAAGGCCGGCAAGTAAGCAGAAAACACGATTGAGAGAGGCGTCGATGCGGAGCGCATCTTCAAAATAGCCAAGCTCGCGCGCAATCACGAATTGCGTTTCTAGTTCGCTAAGCGATCCGCGTGCGACAGTGAGGAAATGCGCAAACTCCTTTGCTGAGCTGCGCGCAGCGCCCTCAGCTATGTTACTCGGGACCGAGACCGCTGCTCTGCGCATCTGCGCGGTGAGAGCGAATTGTTCATCCCTCGGAAACGATTTCGTTACCTCATAGGTAACCTTCACGAGTTGTATCGCCTCTTGCCACGCCAACAGGTCGTGATGCTTTCTTTTCAATCAGTGCCTCGTCCTCTCCGGAACTCTACGACCCCTCCGCGCATACATGATTCGTTGGAATTCCCCCTCACCCCTCTCTCCTCACCGCCTTAGTACCGATAGTGCTCCGCCTTATAAGGCCCCGCTTTGTCCACGTCAATGTAACGCGCCTGCGCATCGGTCAGCTCGGTCAATTGTGCATTGAGCTTTTTCAGTTGCAAGCGCGCGACCTTTTCGTCCAGGTGCTTAGGTAACACGTACACGCCGAGGGGATAGCGCTCGGGGTTATTGAACAGCTCGATCTGCGCGATGGTTTGGTTGGCGAAAGACGAACTCATCACATAGGAAGGGTGCCCCGTGCCGCAACCCAGATTGACCAGGCGTCCCTCTGCAAGAAGGATGATGCGCTTGCCGTCGGGGAAGATGAGGGGATCGACCTGCGGCTTGATGTTCTCCCACTGGTATTGTTTGACGGCAGCGATGTCGATCTCGTTGTCGAAGTGCCCGATGTTGCACACGATGGCCTGGTTCTTCATCTTCTTCATGTGCTCGTGTGTGATCACATGGAAGTTTCCCGTGGCGGTGACGAAGATGTCGGCTTTGTCGCTGGCGTAATCCATGGTGACCACCCGGTAGCCCTCCATGGCCGCTTGTAACGCACAGATGGGGTCGATTTCCGTTATCCACACCTGGGCGGAGAGGGCACGCAACGCCTGCGCGGAACCCTTGCCCACATCGCCGTAACCGGCAACCACCGCAATCTTGCCCGCCACCATGACGTCGGTGGCGCGCTTGATTCCGTCGACCAAGGACTCTCGGCAACCGTAAAGGTTGTCGAACTTGCTCTTGGTCACCGAATCATTGACGTTGATGGCCGGGAATTTAAGCATGCCTTCCTTGGCCATTTGGTAAAGGCGCTTCACGCCCGTGGTGGTCTCTTCCGTGACGCCCCTGATCTTGGACAGGCGCGTGGAATACCACTTGGACTCTTTTGCGAGCTTGGCTTTGATGGAAGCGAACAGCACGGTTTCTTCTTCGCTGCTGGGATGATTCAACAAGGAAGCATCCGTCTCAGCGCGCGCGCCGTGATGCAGTAACAACGTCGCATCGCCGCCATCGTCCAGAATCATGTTGGAG
>JBKKAO010000608.1:0-4964 GCA_046714645.1 Burkholderiales bacterium
GTGAAGACCTGCGTGGGCAGCGAGTGGTGCCGCTTCGGCACGCAGGATTCCACTAAGATGGGGAAAGATCTCGAATGCGCGCTCTGGCGCATGTATGCCCCGCACAAGGTGAAGCTGGCCGTCTCCGGATGCCCGCGCAACTGTGCCGAGTCGGGCATCAAGGACGTGGGGGTCATCGGCGTGGACTCCGGTTGGGAGATCTATATCGCCGGTAACGGCGGCATCAAGACCGAGGTCGCGCAGTTTCTGGTGAAGCTCAAGACCAGCGAAGAAGTACTGGAGTACTCGGGCGCCTTCTTGCAGCTCTACCGCGAAGAAGGTTGGTATTTGGAGCGCACGGTGCACTTCGTCTCCCGTGTGGGCATCGATTACGTGAAGCAGCGCGTACTCGACGATGCGCAAGGCCGCAAGGCGCTGTGGGAACGGCTCCGGTTCGCGCTCAAGGATGAACCCGATCCGTGGCACGAGCCCGCCAAGGCAAGTGTGGATGAACGGCAGTTCGAGGCCGTGGTGGTTTGAGTAGAAACAAGACTATGACCAAGCTAGTAGACGTTTGCGCTCTCGAAGATATTCCGCAACTGGGTGCGCGCCGCGTGAGGCGAGCAGATGGAATCGAGATCGCGGTGTTCCGCACCCAAGACGACGCTGTCTTCGCGCTGATGGATCGCTGCCCGCATAAGGGAGGTCCGCTCTCGCAAGGCATCGTGTTCGGAAATCGTGTCGCTTGCCCGCTTCACAACTGGACCATCGGGCTAGATGATGGTTGCGCCATGGCGCCCGACGAAGGATGCGTCACACGCTTTCCCATTCGTGTGGAAAGCGGGCGCGTGCTGCTCGATGCCTACAACCCCATCGCGGGAGCCATCCCTAAGGTGCAGGCGGCCGCATGACACCACCCTCACCAGGGGAGGTGAAATCCACCTGTTGTTACTGCGGGGTCGGCTGCGGTGTGATCATCGAAACCGGCGGCGCGGCCATTACCGGCGTGCGGGGCGATCCGGAGCATCCCGCCAACTTCGGTAAGCTGTGCTCGAAAGGTGCTGCGTTGCACCTGACCACGAGACCGGAGTTGCGCAGTTCTCGTCTACTCCATCCGGAGCTGCGCACGGCGCGCAACCAGCCACGCTCGCGCGCACGCTGGGATGAAGCGCTGGATTATTCGGTCAAGCGCTTTCTCAAGATCATCACGGAGAATGGGCCCGATGCGGTGGCCTTCTATATTTCCGGGCAACTCTTGACCGAAGATTATTATGTCTTCAACAAGCTGGCGAAGGGGCTGATCGGTACTAATAATATCGATTCCAACTCGCGCCTTTGCATGTCCTCGGCGGTGGCGGGATACAAACAAACGCTAGGCGCCGACGCACCACCGTGCTCCTATGAGGATATCGACCTGGCGCAGTGTCTGTTCATTGCAGGGTCGAACACGGCGTACGCGCATCCGATCCTCTATCGCCGCATCGAAGCGGCGAAGGCGGCGCGGCCGGAGATGCGAGTGATCGTGGTAGACCCGCGAAAGACCGAGACCGCGCGCGAAGCCGATCTGCATCTCGCCATCCTTCCGGGAACGGACGTGGCGCTGTTCAATGGCATGCTGCATGTCATGCTGTGGGAAGGATTGACCGACGCACGATTTATTGCAGCCCACACGGAAGGATTCGATGCCTTGAAAGCCGCCGTGCATGAGTTTACGCCTAAGGCCGTGGCGGAAATCTGTGGGATCAGCGAAGCCGACTTGGTGCTCGCGGTGAAATGGTTCGGAGAATCCTCCGCGACGCTATCGCTCTACTGCCAGGGCCTGAACCAATCCACTTCCGGTACCGCCAAGAACGCGGCACTCATCAACTTGCATCTCGCTACCGGTCAAATCGGCAAGCCCGGCGCCGGACCCTTCAGCCTGACCGGACAGCCCAATGCGATGGGTGGCCGGGAGGTGGGTGGCATGGCGAACTTGCTGTCAGGCCACCGCGATTTGTCTAACGCCGGGCATCGCGCGGAGGTGGCGCGCCTGTGGGGCGTGGAAAACATTCCGGCCTCGCCCGGCAAGACTGCTGTGGAATTGTTTGAAAGCTTGCGCGCAAGAACGATTCGCGCCGTGTGGATCGCGTGCACCAATCCGGCTCAGTCCATGCCCGATCAAGCCGCGGTGCATGAAGCGTTGCGCAACGCCGAGTTCGTGGTGGTGCAAGAAGCCTATCGCAATACGGAAACCGCCTGGTATGCCGACGTGCTGCTGCCAGCGGCGAGTTGGGGCGAGAAGGAGGGAACGGTGACCAACTCCGAGCGCCGCATCTCGCGCGTACGTGCGGCCGTCGCAGCACCAGGACAAGCGCGCCCCGACTGGGAGATTGCACGAGACTTCGCGCGCAAACTCGAAGCGCGCTTGCGTTCCGGAAAGCCGAGTTTGTTCCCCTATGACACGACAGAATCCGTTTGGCTGGAGCATCGAGAAAGCACGCGCGGGCGAGACCTCGACATCACCGGCCTGACGTACTCCAAATTGGAGGAAGCGCCGCAGCAGTGGCCCTTCCTGCCTGGGCAAGCCTGCGGCAAAGCGCGGCTTTATGAGGACGGCCGCTACCCTACGCCCACGGGCAAAGCCCGCTTCGTAGCCACTCCCTATCGCCCCGTCGCGGAATCCGCCGATGCGCACTATCCCTTTCGCTTGACCACCGGACGTCTGCGCGACCAGTGGCACGGCATGACTCGCACGGGAACCGTGGCGCAACTGTTCAATCACGCGCCCGAACCCGCCATCGGCATGCATCCTCAAGACCTCTACCGGCGAGGCTTGGCGCCCGGCGACCTGTTGCGGGTGGATTCCCGGCGCGGTCATGTTTATGCGATTGCGGCGGCGGACAACGACCTGCGTCCGGGGCAAGTTTATCTGCCGATGCATTGGGGCGCGCGCTTCCTGGGAGGTCGTGACATCCATGGAGTGAACACGCTGACGTTGCCTGCCTTCGATAAGGACTCCAAGCAGCCGGAGTTGAAGCACGCCGCCGTGCGTATCACTCGCGCTGAACTACCGTGGCGTTTGGCGGTGTTCAGTTACGCCAACCTTGGGTCGGCGTTTTCACTGTTGGATTCGCTCACGCCATTACTGCACGAGTTTGCGTTCGTATCCGCCGTACTCTTCGGACGCGAGGAGGAGGGCGTGCTATTGCGCCTGGCCGATAAGCAGGCGCCTTCGCTGCAAACCATCGAAGATATCGACCGGCGCTTTGGCCTTGCTCAGTCCGACGTGCTGCGCTACGAGGACGTGCGGCGTGGTGCCGGCCGGCGCGTGAACATCTTGCACGGGCGCTTGCGCGGCGTGCGTTTGTCGGGTGACAGTGCGCAACTCGCTGCGGAGGCTTGGCTCAAAGAGTGGCTTGTCTCCGGCGAGCCCGTCACTGCTATACGACGCTTCTTGCTCGCCCCCACCGCCGTAGCGCCTGCAGGGTTTGTATCCGCGGGAAGAGTGGTGTGCAGTTGCTTGAACGTGACCGATACTCAAATTACCTCTGAACTTTCCAAGACCACCGGTACCGCCACCCAGCGCGTGAAGACACTGCAAGACACCTTACGCTGCGGCTCGAATTGCGGTTCCTGTTTGCCAGAAGTTCGCCGCATGGCCGGTACCGCCATCGCCGGCGTCGTTCTTTCGTAGGATGGGTTAGCGCAGCGTAACCCATCCATTACTTGCGCACTCGCCCCATGCATCCAATGCAGTGGCAGAATCCCATTTCCTCGCAACAAACGGATAACGCATGGCCACACAATTCCCGCCCGTCGTGGCATTCCTGGAAAGCCGCACGGGTGAGCAGATGGGCAAGCTTATCGCGCGTCTGGGCGCGGTACCTCTCCACGCCCCCGCGCTCGCCGAGCAGCCAGACATCGATCTCGGCCAACTTCGCCTATGGATTGTTCAATGGGAGAAAACCGACAACCCTTTAGTGATCTTTCAAACCGGCGTAGGGGTCGAAGCGCTGTTTAACGCGCTGGAAGGATTGAATCTTCATGCCGTTTTCCGAGCGCTTCTGGAGCGCTCCACGATCGCAGTACGCGGACCCAAGCCGACAGCCGCACTTCGCAAGCGCCAAGTTCGCATCGACCTAAGCGCGGCAACACCCTTCACCAGCGAGACGCTGCTGCGAGCCTTGGCCCAGACAAATTTGGGCGGACGCGACGTCTACGTCCAGCGTCACGGCGGCCAGAATCCGGAACTGATGGAAGCGCTTCGGCGCAAGGGCGCGAAGGTGATGGAGATCACCGCCTATCGGTGGAGCTTGCCGGAAGACACCGAGCCATTAGATCGGCTGCTGGCGGCATTGGGTAAACATGAGGTCGGCACCTTGGTTTTTACCAGCGCCAGCCAGATTCAAAACTTGGTCACCTACGCGGAAACCAAAGGCCTGCGGGAAATATGTCTTGATGCCGTAGGTCAGGCGATTGTGCTATCGGTAGGTCCCGTGTGCTCCGATGCGTTACGGCAATACGGCATCACCGTAACTGGCGAAGCTTCACCTCCCAAACTGGGGCCGTTGATGGAATTGCTGGAAAGTAATCTGCGCGCGCGTGGCTTGCTCATGGGGTGACCTGCGACGCACGAGAACCACCAATCAGTTGCTTCGCGGCCACCATATCGATCAGTTTTCTATCGAATAGCTGCGTATGCGTGCCAAGGCGACGGACTCCATCCAATCAAGCAACCGATTCATAGTCCATCCCTTCGGTAATTTGAGTACACTCTGGCCAGACTAGACAGATTCTTCGGAGGGCAAGTCATGGACGATCGCTGGCAGTTGCAAGAGGCTAAGAACCGGCTGAGCAAATTGGTACGTAAGGCACGAGAAGAGGGTCCGCAGGTGATTACGGTCCATGGAACGGACGCCGTGGTCGTGATGGCGGCCGAGCAGTTCCGCAAGCTCTCGCCGCGTAAGGGTACGTTGGTGGAGTTCTTCCGCCGCTCTCCGCTGGTG
>JBKKAO010000609.1:0-4453 GCA_046714645.1 Burkholderiales bacterium
GGTAGTAGAGTTCCGTGCGGCTGGGGAAGGTGGCGTGGACGACGAGTTTCCAAAGACCAGCGATGAGGCCGCCGCGAAAATCTTCCACGTTCAGCAAAATCACCTTGCGCGGGCTGGGCGCGTTCTCGGCGATGACGGGCCACATGTCCATACCATCGATGGGTTTCTTCTGGTCCAACGACACGCCCGCGATCTTGAGCAAGGTAGGGTAGAGGTCAATGGCGTGCACCAACTCGATGGTCGACCCCGCGCTGACACGCTTGGGCCAGAACACGATGCCGCCCACGCGCACGGCGCCTTCGTAGAAAGTGCCGCGGCCTTGTTTGAAGTGGCCATTGTTGGATACATCGAAACGCGGTTCGCCATCGCCGGTAGGAAATTTTAGTTTCAGTCCGCCGCCACAGTTGGGATGAAACACGACCAAGATGTTGGAATTCATTCCACGTGCTTCCAGCGCATTCATTACTTTTCCGATTTGGTCGTCCACCGCCGTGATCATCGCTGAGTAGGCTCGCAGCGGTTCGTCGGTGATAACGTGGTAGCGATCCAGATACGCCTTCGGGGCTTGGTAAGGCGCTTGCGGCGCGGCGAATGAAAGGTGCATGAACAGCGGCATCTTGGGATCGTGTTTGCCGATGAAGCGGACGGCTTCCTTGCCCAGCAAGGTGGTGACGTAGCCTTCCTCTTTGACGGGTTTGCCGTTGCGCTGCCAATCGAGAGAGCCGTCGCGGGCGGTCTTTTTGAAGTAGTCGGTCTCGCCCATCAAACTGCCGTAGTGATGGTCGAAGCCGCGTTGTGCCGGCCAAAAATCCCGCTGGGCGTGGCCGAGATGCCACTTGCCGATGAGCACGGTGCGATAGCCCGCGTCCTTGAGGGCTCGCGGAAGAATGCGCTCGTCGTTGGGGAGTCCATAGGTACTGAATGGTTGCAGGGACAGAGTTTGAAAACCGTAGCGCATGGGATAACGTCCGGTCATCGCCGCCGCGCGTGTTTGCCCGGAGAAGGGCTGGACGTAGAATTTCTCGAGCCGAAAGCCGTGCTGCGCGAGCTGGTCGATGTTGGGGGTTTGGATGGTGCCCCCGTGGTATCCGACGTCCTTCCATCCTAAATCATCGACGGTGATGTAGAGGATGTGCGGCTTGTCTTGAGCTTCGGCGCGAAGGGCCGGCAGGAGTAGAGTGCTCAGGATGATGAACAACACTCTGGCGATTCTCAGTGGCATGATTTGTCCAGCGTACATTGTTTGAAACGGATGTTACCTGTATTGAGTGCGGCAGCTTGAACTTGTCGGCATCAAATCGCAGTCTCGTGTACTGTCAGGTGCAATGGTTGGAGGAGGAGAGTATGAGACACGTGTTCGCTGGATTGGGATTGTTGTTTGCTAACTCGGCGGGCGGGGCGCCGTTGGCGGCGGAAGGCAGATTTGAATTCGTCTTTTGCTATGGTGGTGACGTAAGAATCATCGAGCATTCCAAGGATGTGATGGGCGGTTCGGTTTCCATGAGCGGACCGGTGCGAAGTATGACCGAAGGCGGCGTGCTCGACCGTTCCGCTGCCTCCTGCCATAGCGCTTTCACCGTTGTGCAAGGCAAACTCAATGAGTATGGGTTCTGCGAAGTGGTGGATTCGGACGGTGACCGAATGTTCTATGCATTTACCTCCGACGCCCAGGGCGGCAAGTGGACGGGTTACCCAGGAACGGGTAAGTATCAAAGCTATCTGTGGCAAGCCGAATGGGAGCGCATGGGGCCTTTCCCTAGTGTGATACCCGGCAGCGTTCAGGGATGCAATCGCTCCTGGGGAACCTACAAGCAGTCTAAAGCCACGGAGTTTCAAGCGAAGTAATCTGGTGTCCCGATTCGGGCTGCTAGAATCGAGAGATGTCTGAAGCCTCTGAGGTCCTGAATGTTCTCAAGCGCATCGAGCACCGCCTGCGCCTCACGCGCTACCTGCGTGGCGCGGTGCTCGTCGTGTGCGCACTGCTGTTCGCGGGCGCCATCGCGCGTGGCCTAGCGTTGACCGGCCAGGCTAGTCCCGCGCTATGGGCGATAACCGCATCGGTTGGGATTTTAGGCCTGTGTCTATTCGTAGGCTTGCTCATCAAGGAGTTATTTCAGGAGCGCGACACGCTCGCGCGCGCGGCCGTGGTGGTGGACCAGCGTGCGAATCTCAGCGATGAAATTGCCAGCGCCTATTGGTTCATGGGGCGGACCGGCCCATCGCCTTCGTCCAATTGGGTTTCTCACCACATCGAAAGAGCCACGCAAACAGCGCGTAAATTGGATGCGGCCCGTCTTGTCCCCCTCACCTTGCCGCGGACCACGTGGGCTGCGGGCGGTCTGGCTGTCTTGTTCGCAGCATTGTCTTTGGCCAAACCTCTGACGCCGGAATCTTGGCAATCGACCAAAGACGCAAACCTTACGGCGGCCGAGGCGGAAAAGTCGAAAGCCATCCGCGCGCTACTGGCCAGGGCGGGCGAAGGAGAGACCGCAAAGAAGCTCGAACAAGCGCTCGCCGCCCTAGAGCGCAAGACTGCCACGGAAGAGGAAAAGCGCAAAGCGCTGGCGGACGCCAAGGAAGCGGTGGACAAGAACAACATGGAAATGAGTTCCATGCGCGAAGGTCTGATGCAATTGGCCGAACGCCTGCGCAACACCAAGGAGCAAGCCGGTGCCGGTGAGCAGAAGAGCTCGGAGCGCGCGGATCGCGCTAAGGAATTGCTCGATCGCATGCTGGACCAGCGCGCTCGCCAGTCCCCTTCCGCCGGCCTGGATTCGGAAGCCGCGGCTCGCGAAAAGGAGTTGGAGAAGCTTTTAGAGCAAGCCAGCAAGGTAACCGGCACCGGAGAAGGCCAGCATTTCGAAAGCGCCGCACCCAAGGCGGTGGTGGACCGGCTGGAAAAAATTGCCCAGCAACTCGAATCCCAATCCAGCGCCAATCAGGCCATCCGAGAGTTGACCCAGATGCAGCAATTGCAGGTGGCACAGACTTCCATTCAGTCCGCCGGCCGCTATTCCTCCGCGCAGACGCAAAATCCGCCGACGGGCGCGCCCTCACCGGATAGCGGCAACACGGTCATGACCGGCGGTATCATGTTCCGCACGGCGGCCGTGGCCAAGGGCGACAAACCTTCTGTCACGCAAGAGGGCAGCAAGTCCGGCGCGGCCGCGGGCGACTCCCCCGCCGATCCCGTGATCGGCAAGAAAGAAACGCCGCTGGCGGCGAAGCTAGAGAAAGAAGGTATCCGCAAGGAAGGCGAAGACGGCGAGACCGGCGCCGAAGGCTGGTACTACGCCGAAAGCCGCGCCCAGCCATCGCAACTCGCGCTCCAAGCCGTACGCGCCAACACCCGTTACACCCAGGCGGAAGCCATGGATCCCGAGCACATTTCCGTAAAGCACCGCCAGGTGGTCAAGGATTATTTTCTGAATTTGCATGCGAACCCCTCTGAGGCCAAACCCCAATGATGAGCGTGAGTGAAGTAGAACAACAAATGGACCTGTTCCGCGAGAATTTTCGCACCGTGCGTGAGGAGGTCTCTCGCATCATCGTGGGCAACGAGGACAATATCATCGGCATCATGACCTGCCTGTTGACGCGCGGTCACGTGCTGCTGGAAGGCATCCCCGGTATCGGGAAGACCAAGCTCGTGCAAACCTTGGCCGATGTGCTGCACCTCAGATTTTCCAGGATTCAGTTCACGCCGGACCTGATGCCCAGCGATATTATCGGGACCAACATGGTGCACGAGTCCGATTCTGGAAAGAAGGTCATGGAGTTTCAACGCGGGCCGGTGTTCGCCAATCTGGTGTTGGCCGATGAAATCAACCGCGCTACGCCCAAGACCCAGTCGGCACTGCTGGAAGCCATGCAGGAGAATAGCGTCTCCGCCGCCGGCCACACCTATCCCCTGGAGCAGCCCTTCTTCGTGCTCGCCACCATGAACCCCTTGGAGATGGAAGGCACTTATCCGCTGCCCGAAGCGCAGTTGGATCGCTTCTTCTTCAAACTCAAACTCGGATTCCCTTCCGTGGAGGGGCTGCATCAGATCGTCGATCGCACCACGCGCCAGCAAGAGCCGGTGGTGGAGCGCGTGATGGAGCGCGGACAAATTCTTGAGATGCGCGAAACCGTGCGCTCGGTTCCCATCGCCAGGCCGGTGCAGGATTACGCCGTGCGCTTGACCTTGGGCACTCATCCGGAACACGACGGGGCGCCGGACATGACAAAGCGTTACGTTCGCTTTGGCTCTAGCCCTCGCGGCACACAAGCCTTGATACTCGGTGCCAAGGTGCATGCGTTGTTGGAAGGCCGGGCCCACGTGGCATGCGACGACATTCGCGCGGTCACCCTTTCCTCGCTGCGCCACCGCATGTTGCTGAAATTCGAAGCCGAAGCCGAGCGCATCGGAAGGGACACGCTCATCTAACATATCTTGAATAAGACGCCGCTG
>JBKKAO010000610.1:0-11183 GCA_046714645.1 Burkholderiales bacterium
AACGCCATCGAGCGCATCCAGCCATTCATTGGTTTCTTGCTGATCGGTATCCGGTAGTGCGGCCATCGGGCTCGTCTTCCCTGGGTCAGGTGGAATCGGGTGATAGGGCAGTGGGCGCATTCATAAATGCCGTTGCCATACCTTTCAGAATGTTAGCGAATTATAGCGAAAGCAAGGGGTGAGTCGTGGTGTACGGCCTCGGACAGTACGGCAAGTTCTTCGCTGACAGCAGGATCGGTCTCGGCGTGCTCGCGCCACGTTACACGGAGGCGGTCAAATTCAGCGAGCCATTCCGATTTGGCTTTCGGCCTCACCCGTGAATAGTCACGCCGAACGACGCGACCAGTTCCGCCTACGCGGAAAGGGCTCCGTAGCGTGGCGGGCCGAGCGTTACCTCTTTGCGGCGGGCGGTATCCGGCCCATCAAGTAAAACTCGTCATTGGGCCGCATGCCGATCAAATGCGCCATCCGGTTCGAAAGGCCGAAAAAGGCCGTGATGCCGCCGATGTCCCAGATATCTTCCTCGCTGAATCCATGGTCGCGCAGCACTTGATAGTCCGAGTCCAGCATTGCTTCAGGGGTACGCGCGAGTTTGCAGGCGAAATCGAGCATCGCCTTCTGGCGCGCAGTGATGTCCGCCTTGCGGTGATCGACGCCGACTTGATCCGCGAGCTGCGGATTCTTGGCGTAGATACGTAGGATCGCGCCATGAGCGATCACGCAGTACTGGCAGTGATTTACGCCGCTGGTGGCCACCACGATCATTTCACGCTCGGCCTTGGTCAAACCCGATTCGCGCAGCATGAGCGCGTCGTGATAGGCGAAGAAGGCACGAAATTCATCGGGGCGGTGGGCCAGCGTGACGAAGACATTTGGAATGAAGCCGGCTTTTTCTTGCACTTGCTCCATCTTTTCCCGGATATCCTTGGGCAAGTCGCCGAGCTTGGGAACGGGATAGCGGCTGATGGGATGGCTCACGAGACACTCCTTGGATTAAGCAGCACGAAAAGCTATGGGCAGAGATTCCAGGCCGCGAATGACCAGAGAATCGGACCAGCGCAGGTCTTCGCCGGTTAAGGCGGCATCTTTCAGGCGGGAGAGCAGCATCGGGAAGGCCACCGTGCCTTCCACGCGCGCGAGATGCGCGCCTAGACAAGTGTGAATGCCTTGGCCGAAGGCAATCTGGTAACGCGCGGAGTCACGGCGTAGATCCAAGCGGTCGGGGTCGGCAAATTTTCTCGGATCGCGGTTCGCTGCGTTGATGAAGAGATAGACACGTTCGCCTGCTCGCAGGGTCTTTCCGTGCAAAACCGCGTCTTCATTGAGTACACGCATCATCGAGATGATGGGGCCGTCCCAGCGCAGAATTTCCGAGAGCGCGACATGCACGAAATCCTCATCCAGGGGATGCTCGCGAAAATCCTTGAGCTGCTGGGTATGCTGCATCAGGCCTAGCAATCCATTGCAGATGAAATGCGTGGTGGTCTCGTGTCCCGCGAACAGCAGCAGCGAACACGATGAGATCAGCTCCTCGATACTCAGCGCGTCCTCGCCATCGTGCGCGGCGATCAAGCCGTCGATTACCTTGGCGCCGGGGTTGCGGCGCCGGTGCGCCACGATGTCAGCGAAGTAGGCGTTCATTTCCGCGATGTTCTTGGCGGCCGCGGCGTACTTGTCCGGATGGGTGCGGGAGACGAGCACGAAGGCGCCGATATCATCGGACCAGCGTTTAAGGAGGGCGGTGTCGCTTCTGGGTACGCCAAGAATTTCCGCGATGACCGTGGCCGGCAGCGGATAGCTGAAATCCGCGACCGCATCCATGTGTCCCTGCTGGATGACGTTGTCGATTAGCTCGTTGGCGATGCCGGCGATGCCGGTGCGTAGCGCATTGATGGCACCGGGTGTGAAGCCCTTGTTGAGCAGCTTGCGCAGGCGCGTGTGCCTGGGCGGATCGTTGAACACCAGCCAAAGGCTGAGCGTGTCGCCGAGGATCTTCACGAGGTCCGGGGGGACGCTGGTTTGGTGTTCGACGAAAGGGCGAATACGATCGGCGGAGAAGCGTTCGTCGCGCAATCCCATCTCGACGTCGGCATATCGGGTCAAGCACCAGGCGCCCAGCCCTTCATTCCAATGACAAGGGTCTTCGTCTTGCAATCGATGCAATAGCGGGTAGGGATCCGCGATGACCGCGGGCGACTGAAAATTCACCATAGCTAGTCGTACTTGCGTAGATCTTCGATGACTTTCCCGTCGTTTGGCAGACTCGCAGGTTCTTTCAGCAGCACCTCTCCACGGACTTTGCATAGATCGCGCACGCTTTCACCTATGGTCTGCACAAGACCATCGGGATTGCCGTTTACCTCGCAGTACAAAGTCATTTGATCGTTGCGCTCGGCGTCATGAGTGACCACGAGTCGCGCCCGTAACACCTCTTCGTGGCGCTTCACTACTTCCGCGATCTGTGAAGGATGTACGAACATGCCGCGCACCTTGGTGGTTTGATCGGCTCGTCCCATCCATCCTTTGATGCGCATGTTGGTGCGGCCGCAAGGGCTGATCCCGGCGAGCACCGCGGACATGTCGCCGGTGGCGAACCGAATGAGGGGATATTCCGGAGTGAGTGTGCTGACGACGACCTCGCCCACTTCGCCTTCGGGCACAAGATCGCCCGTGCCGGGGCGAACGATTTCGACGATGACGCCTTCGTCGGCGACCATGCCTTCGCGCGCTTCGGTTTCATAGGCGATTAACCCGAGGTCGGCGGTGCCATAGCTTTGATAGGCCTCGATGCCACGCTCGGCGAAGAATTTCTTCTGCGGCGGGAGGAAGGCTTCTCCGCTCACGGATGCCTTTTTCAAGGTACTAATGTCCAATTTCATCTCGTCCGCTTTTTCCAGCAAGATTTTAAGAAAGGACGGCGTGCCCGTGTAAGCGGCGGGCTTCAAGTCCGCGATGGTTTGCACCTGCAACTCCGTTTGCCCCACGCCCGCGGGAAACACCGGGCAGCCGATGATCTGCGCGCCCAGGTCGAACATAAATCCGGCCGGCGTGAAGTGATAAGAGAAGCTGTTGTGAACGAGATCCCCCTCCCGAAATCCGGCGGCGTAGAGCGCGCGCCCGATACCCCAATAATCCTTCTGGTCCCCTTGTGGATCGTAGATGGGGCCCGGGGAGGCGAACACGCGGCTTAGACGCCTTACATCCAGCGCTGCCATCCCGGCGAAAGGAAAATTTTGCTTCTGCAACGCCATGAGATCGGATTTGCGAGTGACCGGGAGTTTGGCCAGTGCCGCACGATCTTTCACTTCATGGGGCTGCACACGGGCAAGAAGCCGGGTGAAGTAAGGAGCGTTCTTCTTCGCGTTGGAAATCTGATCTTGTAACGCATTGAATTGAGAGCGCTCGCGCGTTTCGGTGGCGCGAATTTCCAGATCGTCGAAGTACTTTGTCATCTCAGGGAGGAGGGAGGAGGTAGGAGGGAGGAGAACGGCGAAAGGCTGCGGGTGAAGGTTTTCTCTTCCCTCCTCTCTCCTCCCTGATCAGGCCAGCCATCGTTTGCGCCGCCGGTAATGCTTAGTATCGCGAAAATTCTTGCGTTCGCCGCTGCTCAATCCGAGGTAGAACTCCTTCACGTCCTCGTTGGAACTGAGCTCCGGGGCACTGCCTTCCATCACGACGCGGCCGTTCTCCAGGATGTAGCCGTAGTTGGCGTAGCGCAGCGCCACCATGGTGTTTTGTTCGGCGAGGAGAAAGCTCACTTTCTCTTTGGCGTTGAGATCCTTCACGATCTCGAAGATCTCTTCCACCACTTGCGGCGCCAAGCCCATGATGGGTTCGTCCAACAGAATCATTCGCGGGCGTGCCATGAGCGCGCGGCCTACGGCGGTCATCTGCTGTTCGCCGCCCGAGGTGTAGCCGGATTGGCTGCCTCGGCGCTGCTTGAGCCGGGGAAAATAAGCGTAGACCTTTTCGAGATCCGCGGCGATCTCGGCGCGGCTCGCCTTGCGGGTAAAGGCACCGGTCAGAAGGTTTTCCTCGACCGTGAGGTGAGCGAAGCAATGCCGCCCCTCCATCACCTGCACCACGCCACGTTGCACCAGATCCGACGGGCTCAAGCGGTCCACGCGCTCGCCATTGAGTTCGATGGAACCCTTCGTGACCTCGCCTCGTTCGGCTCGCAGTAGATTGGAGATGGCCTTGAGCGTGGTCGATTTCCCCGCCCCGTTCGCGCCCAACAAAGCCACGACATTGCCCGCATCGACGTGCAGCGACACCCCCTTCAATACGAGGATGACGTGGTCGTAGATGACTTCGACGTTGCTAAGGGTGAGCACGAGATCAAGCGTTCGGGTGGTACATCCTTAGCTCTTCAGACACCCCGGCGTGATGTTCCTCTCCTTGGCGTACTTGGCTGCCGCGGATTCCACCATGGGGCGCAAGATACTGTTGTCGCCCTCGAGCCATCCCGACACGAAGCTCCACTTGCCGCCATCCCACTGATGAATACGCGCGTGGCGTACACCTTCGTGATCGTTGCAGGAGACTTTGACCGGTTGCAAGATGCCATAGAAACCGGCCTGTTTGATCTTGGCTTGGTCGAGGTTCAGGTTCTCGATTCCCCAACGCACCTCTTCGCCCTTGAGCGGCTTCTTGCCGTACTTGCCCTGGGCGGTACGGATGGATTCCACCACCAGAAACGCATTGACCAGGCCCCGGTTGTAGAGCACGTTGCCGACGTCCTCTTTCTTGCCGGCGCCTTTGCTCTTGTCGTAGACGTGCTTCAGGAGGTCTTGGTGTACCGCCGCCTTGTCCGCGGAATGCTGTAGGGCAATTGAGTGGTAGCCCTTTGCCCCGGCGCCTGCTGGTAAGACATCGGGCTCCGCGCCCGCCCACCACACGCCGAACATCTTCTCGCGCGGGTAGTTCACGGCCACCGCTTCCTTGATGGCAGTGGAGTTCATCACTCCCCAGCCCCACAGCAGCACGTAATCCGGGCGTTGCTGGCGCACCTGCAACCAGGCTGCCTTTTGCTCCACGCCTGGGTGGGTGACGGGAATGGTGATGAGCGCAAAGCCTTGGCGGCGGGAGCGCTCTTGCAGAAGAGGAATAGGTTCCTTCCCGAAGGGCGAATCGTGATACACCAGCGCGATCTTCTTGCCACGCAATTGCTCCATTCCACCGGAGAGTTTGCCCAGATGCTGGATCAGTATGTCGGCTGCTGTCCAGTAGGTTCCAAGCAGCGGGAAACTCCAGGGAAACACACGGCCGTCCGCTGACTCGGATCGGCCATAGCCCATGGTGATGATGGGAATCTTATCCACCGGCGCTTTTTCCGTGAGCGCATAGGTGATGCCGGTGGACAGGGGATTGAACACTGCCGCACCGCTCGCGCCTTTGCCTTTCAAGCGCTCGTAGCATTCCACACCGCGGTCGGTGGCGTAGCCGGTCTCGCACTCCTCATAGGCAATTTTGACGCCGTTGATGCCGCCGTCGCGATTGTTGATGAGGTTGAGGTAGTCGACAAAGCCATTGGCCCAGTGAATCCCGTTGGGTGCGTAGGGCCCGCTGCGGTAGACCAGTACCGGAATGAACTGCTCGCTGCCCATAGCGGCGGGGATGGCGGATACGGCGCCGGCAAACGCCAATGTCGCGCAGGCCACCTTGGATGTCCAAGTCGATCTCATGCTCGTGCCCTCCAGAAGAAACGTATGGCGTTGTTCTAACGTGTGACGGCCGATTTGGTACTCAATGGATCAATGCGGGAAGGGCCAAAGCCGAAGCTTCTCCTTGCCTATTCTCCACAACCTGGCGAGCCCTAGGGGTTCAACGATCAGGAAGAACAGAATCAGCGCGCCGAAGATCATGAATTCTAAGTGCGAAATCATCGCCGTGGAGAGCGCCAAGCCAAACCATTGCGGCGCTTGATTCAACAGGAGCGGGAGCGTGGTAATGAAAGCCGCGCCCAGGAATGCACCGGAGATGGAGCCCAGCCCGCCGATGATGACCATGAACAAGATGCTAAAGGAGCGATTGATATCGAAAGCGGCGGGTTCCCAAGAACCGAGGTGGATGAAAGCCCACAGGGCACCGGCCACACCCACAAAAAAGGAACTCACGGCGAAAGCGGAGAGCTTGGCGTACATGGGCCGGATGCCGATGATCTCCGCCGCCACGTCCATATCTCGCGTAGCCATCCAGGCGCGCCCGATGCGCCCGCGCACCAGATTCTTAGCCACCATGGCGAAAATCACCAGGAGGGTAAGGCATAGCAAGTACTTGCGGATGGGTGTTTCAAAGGTCATGGAGAATAGCGTCACCGGGGGGGCGCTGATGGAGCCCGAGGGGGTGTAGTTGGTGAACCATTGCACGCGGTTGAACATCCACTCCAAGAAAAACTGCGAAGCGAGCGTGGCCACCGCGAGGTAGTAGCCCTTGATGCGCAGGCTCGGAATTCCGAACAAGATGCCCACCAGTGTCGCGAAGCCGCCGGCTAACAGGAGAGCCACAATCGGATTCAACTCCGGTATCCGGATACACAAGTTGTAGGCTGCGTAGGCACCGACGGCCATGAATCCACCCGTGCCAAGGGAAAGCTGGCCGCAGTAACCCACCAGCAGATTAAGTCCCAAGGCCGCCAGTGCCATGATGACGAAGGGAATGAGGATGGCGCGTAGCAAATACTCGTTGGCAAGCAGGGGTACCACCACAAAACCCAGCGCGATCCAAGCCGCGATGAACCACCGGTCCTGAGCGATAGGAAACACCGCCTGGTCAGCGGTGTAGGTGGTTTTGAATTGTCCGGATTCGCGGTAAAGCATTTTGTTAGCGAGGGGGGACGAGGGAGGAGGGAGGAGAACTGCGAAGGACTGCAGGCGTGGATTTTCTCCTCCCTCCTCCTTCCTCTCTCCTCCCTGAAAGGCTAGACCCGATCAATATGCTTCTCCCCAAACAACCCTTCCGGACGAACCAGCAGGAATAACAGCGCCACGACGTAGGCAAACCAATTCTCGATGCCGCCACCTACCAAGGGGCCGAGATAGATCTCCGCCAGTTTCTCCCCGGCGCCGATGATCAGGCCGCCCACGATGGCACCCAAAATGGATTCGAATCCGCCGAGGATGAGCACCGGCAACGCTTTGAGGGCGACGAAGGTCAGGGAGAACTGCACGCCCAGTTTAGAACCCCAGATGATGCCGGCGACCAAGGCCACCAACCCGGCTACGGTCCAGACGATGACCCAGATGTAGTTGAGCGGAATCCCCACGGACTGCGCGGCCTGGTGATCGTCCGCCACCGCGCGCAAGGCGCGGCCGATACGCGTTTTCTGGAAGAACAACACCAACCCGGCCACCAGCACACCCGCGACCACTGTTGCAACCAGGTCTTCGCTCGAAATGAGCACGCCGCCTTCGAAGAAGCTTTCCCATAGGACCAGCGGTTCTTTCGGAATACCGACGTCCAGCGTATAGACATCACTCCCCCAAACCGCTTGTCCAAAGCCGTCGAGAAAGTACGAGATCCCAAGGGTGGCCATGAAAAGCGCGATGCCGGGTTGATTCACCAAGGGACGCAAGACCACGCGCTCGATCACCATCGCTAGCACGATCATGACTACGATGGTCAGCGCCAGCGCCAGCAGCATCGGCATATGGAAGATTTCCATCAGCCGTACAAAAGTGAGCGCGGCGAAGAGCACCATGGCGCCTTGGGCGAAGTTGAATACGCCCGAGGCTTTGTAGATCAGTACGAACCCCAGCGCAACCAGGGAGTACAGCACGCCCGCCATGAGCCCGCCGAGCAGGACTTCGATGAAGAATCCCATCAGTGCTTCACTCCAAGATAGGCGTCGATGACAGCCTGATTAGTACGGATCTCATCGGGGGTTCCGTCACCGATCTTGCGGCCGTAATCCAGCACCACTACCCGGTCGGACAGATCCATCACCACGCCCATATCGTGTTCGATGAGAACGATGGTGGTGCCAAACTCATCGTTCACGTCCAAGATGAAGCGGCACATGTCCTGTTTCTCTTCTACGTTCATCCCGGCCATGGGCTCATCGAGTAACAATAGCTCGGGCTCCGCGGCGAGCGCGCGACCCAATTCCACGCGCTTTTGTAATCCATACGGAAGACGGCCGACGGGGGTCTTCCGTATGGATTCGATCTGCAGAAAGTCGATGATCTCCTCCACCTTGCGGCGGTGTTCCAACTCTTCATTTAGCGCCGGGCCGAAGTACAAGCACTGGGACAGGAAGCCCGCCTTCATCTTGAGCGTGCGCCCGGTCATGATGTTGTCCAGCACGCTCATGCCCTTGAACAAGGCGATATTCTGAAAGGTGCGGGCAATGCCTTGGCTGGCGGCCTCGTGCGGGCGCATCTGCTTGCGCGTGTTGCCTTTGAAGGTGACCGAGCCGGCGCTGGGATGATAGACACCGTTGATCACATTCAACATCGAACTCTTGCCCGCGCCGTTGGGCCCGATGATGGCTCGGATTTCGTGGGTGCGCACATCCAGGCTGATATCGCTGAGCGCTTTCACCCCACCGAAGGAAAGAGAGATGTTATCCAGTTTGAGAACGACATCGCCGGTGCGCCGGGCCCGTGCGCTCATGCTGCCTTTCTCCGCGACGCTGGGTACGTAGCCGCGTTCTGGATTCTCACGGTCGCTTCAACGTGGCCAGTGCGGCCGTCCTCAAACTTGACTTGAGTCTCGATGTATTGCGAAGTCTTGGGCGAATAGAGCGCGTCCACCAGTGGCGCATACTTTTCGGCGATAAAACCGCGGCGGACTTTTCGGGTTCGCGTGAGCTCGCCGTCATCGGCGTCGAGTTCTTTGTGCAAAATGAGGAACCGCTTTATTTGCGATCCGCAGAGTTGCTCGTCGGCGGCGAGATCGGCGTTGACCCTTTCAACGCACTGCTGAATCAACGCATAGACTTCGGGCTTGCTGGCGAGATCGACATAGCCACCATAGGAAAGATTTTTCTTCTCCGCCCAATTGCCCACGGACTGCATGTCGATATTGATAAAGGTACACACCTGGTCGGTCTTGTCGCCGAAGCAGACAGCTTCCTTGATGTGGGGGAAGAACTTGAGCTTGTTCTCGATGAACTGGGGCGCGAACAAAGTGCCGTCCAGCAACCTGCCAACATCCTTGGCACGATCGATGATCTTCAGATCGCCATCGGCGTCGAAGAAACCGGCATCGCCAGTCATGAAGTAGCCATCAGGCGTGATGGATTCCGCTGTGGCGTCCGGACGTTTGTAGTACTCCTTCAGCATGCTGGGCGCTTTGACCAGCACCTCGCCATTCTCCGCGATCTTGACTTCCACACCCGGCAAGGGACGGCCCACCACATCCAACTTGGTTTGTCCGCTGGGCTGCTTGCACACGTAGGCCGCGGTTTCCGTTTGTCCGTAGAGTTGTTTGAGATTGATACCAAGCGAGCGATAGAAGCCATAGAGATCGGGACCGATGGCCGCACCCCCAGTGTAGGCCACCCGAATGCGGCTCATGCCGAGCACGTTCTTGAGCGGGCCGTAGACCAGCAGATCGCCCATCATGTAGAGCAAGCGGTCTTTCAGCGACACCGGCTTGCCCTCCATGATGTCCGTGCCGCAGCGGCGCGCCACGTCCATGAAGTAGTGGAACATAGCGCGTTTGATGGAGGCCGCGTCGTCCATGCGAATCATCACTTGCGTGAGAAGGTTCTCGAACACGCGCGGCGGGCCGAAGTAATAGGTCGGGCCAATTTCTCGCAGATCGATCATCACGGTCTCGGAGGATTCCGGGCAATTCACCGTGAATCCCGCCACCATGGCCTGCGCGTAGGAGAACAAATGATCGCCGACCCAAGCCATGGGTAGATAGGACAGAACTTCTTCGTTCTCGGTAAAGCCATCGAAGGACACATCGCCCCGGGAGGCGGCGATCAAGCTGGCGTGGGTATGGCAAACACCCTTGGGTTTGCCCGTTGTGCCCGAGGTGTAGAGCATCACGCTCACGTCCTCTGGTTTGGTTTGCTCGACGCTTTGCGCAAAAAACTGGGGATGCTCGCGCTCGTATTGCTGTCCCAGTTCGCGTAACCGGTCATAGGACATCAACTCGGGCTGGGTGTAGTGGCGCATGCCGCGGGTATTGTCGTAGAACATGCGCTTCAGGCGCGGTGTGCGGGGCATGATCTCGATGAGCTTGTCAACTTGCTCCTGGTCCTCGACGATGGCGAACTCGATCTCCGCGTTATCGAGGACGTACTCCATCTCGGAGGTGATGGCGTCTTGATAGAGCGGTACGGGCACTCCTCCCAGCGACTGCGCTGCGGCGAAGGCCCAATAGAGCCGCGGCCGGTTGTCGCCCACGATGGCGAGATTCACGCCGCGTGTAAACCCTTGGGATGCCAGCCCGCAGGCCAGCCAGCGCACCTCGTCCGCCACCTGCGCCCAGGTCCAGCTTTGCCAGATACCGAGGTTCTTCTCTCGAATCGCGGTGTGAGCACCGCGCACGCGCGCATGCTCCAGCAATAACTTGGGAAAGGTGTCGGTTTCCATGGGCGGGTGAGCCTGATGAGCCCGTATGCCGGGCTTCTCGTCGCGAAGGCTGGCAATTATAGGTGGATCGCGGCCAAGCGACCGCTTTATTATGATCACTTCGCCGAGCGGATTCCAATCGCGGCAGCAACCCCCGAACTCGCGCTCACGATGGTCAGTTATGCCGGCTTTAGGCCTCGCAACCGTTCCCTGAAAACTATACCGCCCTCAGGGTCCGCGCGGGTGGCGCCACGTCTTGGAAATTGAGCGGTGCGGGAGAGGTAAGTATCCATTCGGCATATTCGTTGCTCTTCGTGTAATTTCCTCAGTGAATGGACCTTCGCCATGCCTAAGTTTGGAACTATTCGTAAGCAGCAATGGGCCGCCCTTGTCTTGGCGAGTTCACCAATACTCCTGGCGGGCGAGACCGCTTCAGCTGCGGAGCAATTTTATGCGGGCGCCGGAGTTGGCTATACGCGTGACGGCAGCGGATGCGAAGTCGTGGACGCCACCAACACGGTTCTCCGGGTGGCAAGCTGCGATACGAACTCCATCGAAGGCAAGCTCTATGGTGGTTATCGCTTCAACGATTTTCTGGGTGTTGAGCTGGGCTACATGGGGCTGCGAAGCACGTCGATTACCTTAGTGGATGGA
>JBKKAO010000611.1:0-2707 GCA_046714645.1 Burkholderiales bacterium
CTTCAAGCACGCGCTCGTGCAGGACGCCGCCTACGCGAGCTTGCTTAAGAGTCGCCGCCACAAGCTACACGCCCGCATCGCTGCGGTACTTGAAGAGCGTTTCCCGGAGACGATTGCGACAGAGCCCGAAGTTCTCGCACATCATCTCTCCCAAGCAGGATTGCATGGAAACGCGGTTGGATATTGGTGTAAGGCCGGCGAAATCGCGGTGCGTCGGTCAGCGAACCTCGAAGCAATTGCCCATTTCTCAAAGGCGCTCGAGGCTCTTGAGACGCAGGCTGACAATCCAGCACGTTCTGAGCAGGAGCTTGCGCTGCAGATGGCACTTGCCGTTCCTCTGGTTGCCACGAAGGGCCAATCCGGGATCGAGGTGGAGCGCGCGTACAGTCGCGCCCAGGCCTTGTGCGAGCGGCTGGGCAAACTGGACGAGATTTTCGCTATTTTGCGTGGTCTTTGGAACCACTACCTGGCTCGGGGTGAGCTGCAACGGGCACACGATCTCGCCGTCCACATCTCCGCCCGGGCCGAAGAGCATCAGGGGCCGCTGCAACGCGCTCTCGCCCACCGAGCCCTCGGCTCGACCCAGTTCTTTCTTGGTCGCTTCGCAGAGGCTTTGGGCGAAACGGACCGGGCCATCGCAATCGATGACGCACTCGAAGGCTCGGATAGCGACCGTACTCATTTGTTCCTATACGGCGAGCGGCCGGGCCTCATCTCGCGACTGTATGCGGGCTGGGCATTATGGTTTCTAGGTTTTCCCGATCGTGCTGTGGCACGCTTCGACGAGGCGCTTGCGCTCGCTGAAAGACTTGGTCACGCATACAACCTGGCATTTGTCACAACGTTTGCGGCCGGTATGCGGAACGATCGCCGCGACTTCGCCGCGGCGCTCGAATACGCCAATGCAGCCTCCCGTATCGCCGCCAAGCACGACTTACCCTTATGGTTGAGCGAGAGCGCCGTAGCCCAGGGATATGCCGAGGCTAGTCTCGGCAACCATGCAAAGGGAATCGGGCAAATTCGATCCGGTATCTCCGGACTACACCGAATTCGCGATCTACATCATAGGAGTCACTGGCTTGGTCTTTTGGCGGCTGCGTATCTGGAGTCCGGCGCCTATCGCGATGCACTGGCCGCGCTCGATGAGGCGGCGGAGGTTGTTGCCGTAACGCAAGAACGCTACTACGCGCCAGAGCTCGAGCGGCTGAGAGGCGCACTGTTGACACAGCAAGGTGAACCCGACGAAGCCGATGCCTGCTTTCAGAAAGCGTTTCGTGCGGCGACCGATATGGGAGCAAAGTCGCTTGAGCTGCGCGCCGCGATGAGCCTCGCTCGACTGTGGAGCGAGCAGGGCAGACGTGCCGCCGCATATGATCTGCTCGTCCCGGTCTATGGCTGGTTTACCGAAGGATTCGACACCGCCGATCTCAAGGATGCAAGGACGCTGCTCGGTCAGCTCGGGTAGGCACTGGAGTCAGAGGCGACCGCACCGGCCGCGCCACCATCAAACCCGTCCGCACCCACTGAACCGGTCCACGGCTACACCTACCGCTACGCCTGGGCGATGCTGTTGGCCAGAGGTGGCCCCGTCGGGTTGGACAGAAATTCGAGTCGTATAAGTGTTGAACTGCGCTGAAAGAGTCTTCCACGATGGAGCACGCGTGGCGCAAGCATGTAAACGAGCGCGTCACGCGGTGAAAAAACTCGATTGTCCGCGATGCAAATTGCCGATCGTTAAACCGGAGGTACTCAACCCCCTCCGCTCTCCGTAGAAACGCTTGTAGCGCGTTCTGATCGCCCCGGCTTGGTGCATCGACCCGGTATTCGCGACAAACGCGCTCGCTGCATGCTCCTGCAACCCGATTCGAGTTCGGGTTGACGCCGTGTGAAACACTCACGCCCGGGCATCGCTTATGCCGCAGCTTTCAGCGGTCGCGCGGCGAAATACGCGGCGTCGGGCGTCATTCCGTCCAAGCCTTGATGAATTCGGATGCGGTTGTAAAAATCGAAATAGATCGCCAAGCGCCGCTTCGCCTCGGCGATCGAGTCATAGGCGCGCAAATACACCTCTTCGTACTTTACGCTGCGCCACAAGCGCTCGACGAAGACGTTATCCACCCAGCGACCTTTGCCGTCCATGCTGATGTGCACACCGGCGCGCTCGAGGACGCTGGTGAAAGCCTGGCTGGTGAACTGACTGCCCTGGTCGGTGTTGAAGATCTCCGGCGTGCCATAGCGGGCCATCGCTTCTTGGAGCGCCTCGACGCAGAAATCGGCAGTGAGCGTATTGGACGTTCGCCAAGCCAAGACCCGCCGGCTCGCCCAATCCATGATCGCCACCAAATACACAAAGCCCTTCGCCATCGGCAGAAAGGTAATATCCGCCGCCCAGACGTGATTAGCACGCTCGATAGCAAGGTGGCGGAGCAGATAAGGATAGACGCGGTGTTCGGGTCCGCTGCCGGGCGTGCTCGTCCTTGGCCGGCGGTACAGCGTGGTGATGCCCATCTTGCGCATGAGCGTCACGACGTGCTTGCGGCCGACGTCAAAGCCGTCCGCGTTGAGCAGATCGCGTAACCTACGGGCACCCAGAAACGGCCATTTCAGATGCAATTCGTCGAGCCGACGCATCAGTACCAAGTCCCTCTCAGGCACCGGCAAGGGTTGGTAGTACGCCGTCGCGCGCGCCAGGTCGAGCAGTTGGCAT
>JBKKAO010000612.1:0-7315 GCA_046714645.1 Burkholderiales bacterium
CGATCCATCCGGGAGTTGAGGGAAGTTTTGATACGCCTACCATCAGCGCGACAATGGAGACGGCGTAGATCAGCGAACCTGCGAAGTCGAAGTACTCGCCTGGCGCGCCTTTCCATTCGCCCTTCAGGCGTGTGAATCCTAAGATGAGTGCGACGGTGAGAAGGGGCACTGGCAAGATGAAAACCATGCGCCAGCCAAACTGGTGCGTGACCCAACCGCCCAGCAGCGGACCTGCTGTAAGGCCGAAATACACCATGGAGGTGGTTACGCCGATAACGGCGCCGCGCCTCTCCTTTGGGTAAACCGAGGACAGCAGCGCCAGGGCGGTGGCGTAGAGCATGGCGGCCCCGATGCCTTGGAAAAGCCGCGCCGCCACCAGGGCCGGGAAGTTCGGTGCGCCAGCAGATAGCAGGGAACCCAGGATGACGATCGCCAGTCCACCCAAAAAGATACGCCGGCGGCCGTGCATATCCGCGAGTTTGCCGAAGGGCAGTAGAAACACCGCGCTCGCTAACAAGTAAGCCGTGGAGACCCAACCCACGGCGACCGCATCCGCCCCGAGGGCCTGCGCGATGGCGGGTACCGACATATTGGGCGAGGACAGTATGAGCGGTGTGGTAAATGAGGAAAGCGCCACCACAAACAAGGTGATGCGCCGAAGCGCGCGTTCGTCCATTGAGGCTAGTTCGCCTTATTGAGGGCAGGCTGAACTATAGATGAACTTTCTGCCTGGCTTCCGCCAGCGACACGGCGTGTGTTTTTCATGGCTAGGACTTGAAGCGAAGGGGCGGCTCAGGTGAGAATGTGCCAGTGCGAAACAGAAGTTCCAACTTGAGAGGTTCGAGCTTGACTAGACGTGTTTGGATTGCCTTGGCCACCGTGGCCTCCAGCCTGGCCGTGGCCAGTGTGTTATCTGCCGGGATAGGGACCTTTCTGGGTAAGGTGGCGGTGGAGTGGGACGATGAGAATGGGTTCAATCGCCACAGGATCAAACTACTGAGCGATTTCGGCTTCGAGGATCCGGCAGGAAAAATGTGGATAGCTGAGAAAGGCGCGGCGCTGGATGGTTCTTCGTTCACGCCTGTGTTCGAGCAAATGGTGGGCTTGCCCTTTGTTGGGGAACACCGGCGTGCCTCGGTGCTACACGACTATTACTCCCAGCAATTGACCGAGTCTTGGCAGGATGTGCGCCGCATGTACTACGCCGCCCTCCTGGCCGAGGGCATGAGCGAGCATGAAGCGAAAACCGCCTACGCCGTTCTCTACGGCGCGGGCATGCGTTGGGAGAAGAAGGGCTCGACTTGCTACATCAATTGCCACGGCGCAGTCACGGCGTTGTTCTGGAAACCTGACGTCGTCGAGAGTGAACTCGAACCCGCCCTGGAAATCCTGTCCGAAGGAAATCCGAGCTTAGATGAGATCGGCAAAGCGGTGGATGCCGTGATCCCTAGGCCAGGCCCCCATCTGTTCTCTCAGCTTAGAAAGGACGAACCCGCTGGCGCAAAGTCTCCGGAGGACGGCTCTGCGGGCGGCGCCTCCGAAGAAGAGGAGGAGTAAGGTCTAGTAGGTTCCGAGGTTGAGCATCACGCCGGATAGGTGAGCCGCGCGCTCTGACGCGAAGAACAGCGCAGTATCGGCCACTTGCTCAGGCTCGATGATGCGAGTCTGCTTCAACACCTCCTCCCAGCGCGACTCGTCGCCGAATTTCTGCTTGGCGATGGTCTTGTTCAATTGGATGATGCGATCGGTGCGAGTGGCCGGCGGGTGCATGCCGAGCACGCGCACACCGAACTCGATGGATCCTTTCCCCGCGGCCTTGGTGAAGGCCTCCAAGGCGGCGTTGCCCATGGCGCCGCAGATGTACTCCGCAGGGTGAGTCACTCCCGCCATGCCCACGATGTTGACGATGACGCCTTTCCCGCGAGGGCGCATGCGCGTGATCATCTCGCGGGTCAGATTGATGTACCCAAACACCTTGAGTTCCCAGGCATGACGCCAGAGCGCCTCATCGACCAATTCGATATTTCCGCCCGGGATATCGCCGGCATTGTTCACCAGGATATCGACATTGGCGCAGGCTTCGGCAAGCTGCTTCACGGCTCCGGGTCCCCTGAGATCGCAGACGTGAGTGGTAGCAGCGACCTTGTGCTTCGCCTCGATGTCGCTCTTAGCCTTTGCCAAGAGATCGGCCGAGCGCGCCGCCAGATGCACCACACAGCCTTCGCTGGCAAAGGCCTTTGCGCATGCCAGCCCAATGCCTTTGGATGCGCCGGTAATGAGTACGGACTTGCCTTTTAATCCCAGATCCATGATCGTTGTCCTTAAGTGTGAACTGCGGCGTCGAGCATAGCACGCTCGCGTCTGAGCAAAACCTGCCTATGGTGCGTCCAGGTGGGCTCAAGTAAGCTTCGCCACGGCAATCCATACTTCTGGACTGGCTATGCAGATCCCGCTTTGATTCGCAATGCCGTGGAAGAGTTGCTGCGATTCGACTCCTCGGTCATTACTTGGCGGCGCAAGACCTTGAAGGCTGTGGAGATCGCGGGAATCTCCATTCCCGAGGGTGCCAATTTGTTGCTGGCGCTGTGTTCGGGCAACCGCGACGAGATGCACTTTAATCACCCTGACCAACTGGATCTTGGCCGGGAGAACGCCAAGACTCATCTGTCCTTCGGCTTCGGCATTCACTACTGTCTGGGTGCGCCGCTGGCCCGCCTGGAACTCAAGATCATCCTCGAAGAGCTGGCCCGGCGAAAACCGGCGATGCAACTATCGCCTGATCAGACTTGGGATTACTCGCCCAACACTTCCTTTCGAGGGCCGGCGCAACTTTGGGTGGATTGGTAACACGTACCTTACAGCTCCCTCCCTTGCCTGCGAAGCAGGCGGGGAGGCCGGGGGGAGGGGCGCTTAAATGCTGTCCAACGAGCGCACGGCTTCCACCACCACCTCCGGAGTTTCGCGTGGCAGGAAATGTCCCGCGACGGGAATTAGTTTTCGTTCATAGCGGCCGCTGAAATGCCGTGCACCGTTTGCCGATTGTTCCTGCGGACCGACGCCATCGCATTCCCCGTGCAGCACCACGGTTGGCGCCGAGATCGTAGGCTGGGCTGCGAGTTGTTGTTCGAGGTCGTCGTACCTGGGATCTCCGGGCGCGTTGCCATAACGGTGCCGGTAGGACTGGATGGTCACCTCGGCGAAATCCGGATTGTCGAAACTCGCCGCGGTGGCCGCGAAGGTGGCATCATCGAAGCGCCAGTTGGGCGACCACTGCCGCCACAGTAGCCGGGCGATGTCCCGGCGATTCTTCGCGAGACCGGCGCGGCCGCGTTCCGTGTGAAAGTACCACTGATACCAATAGCGATGCTCTTGCGCCGCGTCCGCCGGATGGAAGGCGAAGGGGATATTCTGAATGTTGTAACCGTTGACGGTGACTAGTCCGCGCACTCGCTCGGGCCACAGCGCTGCCACGACACAGGCCGCCCGGCCGCCCCAGTCATAGCCTGCCAGCAAGGCTTGTCCGATGCCCAGCGCGTCCATGAAGTCGCGCAGGTCGGCGCCCAGCGCCCCTTGCTGGCCGGAGCGTGGTGTCCTCGGATCGAGAAAGCGCGTCGGTCCGAACCCGCGCAGCCACGGCACCAACACACGATAACCGGCGGCGGCGAGCGGTGGCGCGATGCCATCCCAATCGTGTACGTCCGAGGGCCAGCCGTGGAGTAAGATCACCGGGGGTCCGTCCCCCGGGCCGCTTTCTTGGTATGCGATTTCGAGAACGGGTGTGCGCAGGGTGAGGTGCATGGATATATGTCTTGGATATGGCTGAAGGTTACGATTCTAGCCGTTCCGTTCCTTCGCGGTAGCGCGATGGATGTGGGAAGCGCCTAAAATAGAGCCACCGCAGGGCCGCAACGTGAGGAGATGAGCCATTGAAGAACGCACAATCTTTATCCGGAAAGGATGGGGCCGGTAACCGTCCGCTAGGAGACTTCGACGTCATCGTCGTAGGCGGTGGTTTAGGGGGGCTGTACACGCTCCACCGTCTGCGCAAGATGGGTTTGCGCGTGCGAGTGTATGAGGCGGGTAGCGGCGTGGGCGGCACTTGGTTTTGGAATCGCTACCCGGGCGCGCGCTGCGACGTGGAGAGCATGGAATACTCCTATTCATTCTCCGATGAACTGCAGCAGGAGTGGAAGTGGCCGGAGCGCTACGGCACGCAACCTGAAATCCTGCGTTACATCGATCATGTCGCGCAACGATTCGATCTCCTGCGCGATGTTCAGCTCAACACGCGCGTGGTCTCGGCGGTATTCGATGAGAGCCGCAATCACTGGGCCGTTACCACCGATCGCGGCGATGTAGTGAGCGCGCCTTACGTTGTGATGGCCACGGGCAATCTTTCTACCCCGCGCGTGCCGGACTTCAAAGGTTTGGAGCGTTTCGGGGGCCAGTGGTACCACACCGGTTTGTGGCCCCACGAGGGCGTGGATTTCACCGGCCAGCGCGTGGCCGTGATCGGAACGGGATCCTCCGGCGTGCAGATGATCCCGCACATTGCGCAGCAAGCGAAACATCTCCACGTCTTCCAACGTACCGCGAATTTCAGTTTGCCCGCGATGAATGCTCCGCTCGACCCGGAGAAAGAACGCCGCCATAAAGCCGAATACCCCGCGCTGAGAAAAGCCGCCTTCGATACGTCCTTTGGCATCGCGGGCCATCCCGCGCCGACGAAAACGGCGTTGGAAGCCACGGCCGAGGAGCGGCAGCGCACCTACGAGGCCAAGTGGAATGAAGGCGGCAGCATCAGCTTTCTCTATTCCTACACCGACTTGCTGACCAACAAAGACGCCAACGACACGGCCTCCGAGTTCGTGCGGCAGAAGATTCGCGGCATCGTTCGCGATCCGGCGGTGGCTGAGATATTGGCACCCAGGGATCACCCCATAGGCACTAAGCGCCTATGTTTGGATACGAACTATTACGAAACCTACAACCGCGAGAACGTCACGCTGGTGAATGCCCGCCGCACACCGATCGAGGAGATCACGGCCAAGGGATTGCGAACGCGCGAGGCGCAATACGAGTTCGATGCCCTCGTGTTTGCGACGGGATTCGACGCCATGACCGGCGCGCTGGCGGAAATCGGTGTAAGGAACGGGTCAGGCGAAACGCTACGCGATAAATGGTCCGCCGGCCCGCGAACTTATCTCGGCCTCATGGTGGCGGGTTTCCCCAACCTTTTCCTTATCACCGGCCCGGGCAGCCCCGGAGTCAAGAGCCAGATGATTCTCTCCATCGAACAGCACTCCGATTGGATCGCCGATTGCCTGAAGCACCTGCACGCGCGTGGCCTTAATCGTATAGAGGCGGACGAGAAGGCGGAGCTTGCCTGGGTCGACCACGTCAATGAAATCGCCAACGCCACGCTCTATCCGCTGGCCAACTCCTGGTACATGGGTGCCAACATCCCCGGCAAGCCGCGAGTGTTCATGCCCTACGTAGGGGGGGTTCAACGCTACAAACAACACATCGAGGCATCGGTGACGAATGGCTACGAGGGCTTCACTTTGCGGGGCGTTCCTCAAAACGACCGGGTTGCATGCTGAGAGTTTTCGGTTCGCCGAGCCGGTACGTCCTAGGCTCAGATGCCATCGATGCGATGGCCCTTTTGCACCCCTGGCGCTCACAAGCAAACTCCCCTCGATGTGGTTTTGGCGCCAGTCCTGCGGCCGGTAAAGTGCTATAAGATGGACCTCGGTCACCACTTCACTTCTTCGTCATGTACGACTTATTGATTCGCGCAGGGACGATTGCCGACGGCTCCGGAAAACCAGCTTTCACCGGCGATGTCGCCATCGAATCGGGCCGCATCGTCGCGGTCGGGAAAGTGGGCGGCAGCGCCCGGCGCACGCTGAACGCGGATGGACTGCTCGTCACACCGGGCTTCGTGGACGTGCACACCCACTACGACGGCCAGGCTACCTGGGATCCGATGCTCACGCCCAGTTGTTGGCATGGCGTGACCACCGCCATCATGGGTAACTGCGGGGTTGGCTTTGCGCCGGTTAAAGCCGATCAGAGAGAGTTCCTCATCGAATTGATGGAGGGCGTGGAGGACATTCCCGGCAGCGTGCTCGCCGAAGGCGTCGACTGGCGCTGGGAGAGCTTTCCCGAGTACCTCGGCGCGCTGGAGTCCAGGCCGCGCATCATGGACATCGGCGCGCAGTTGCCGCACGCGGCGTTGCGCTACTACGTGATGGGCGAGCGCGGTGCGGCGCGCGAACCCGCCACCGTGGAAGACATGCGGTGCATGTCCGAACTCACCGAACAGGCGTTGAACGCCGGCGCCATGGGATTCACGACCTCTCGCACCTTGTTGCATAAGACCGCACGCGGGGACTACGTTCCCAACTTCGGCGCTGCGCGGGAAGAACTCATGGCCATCGCGCAAGGCGTCAGGCGCGCTGGGCGCGGGGTATTGCAATTGCTGTCCGACTTCGACAACATCGAGGCAGACTTCGAGGTGCTGCGCGACTGTGTGAAGGCAAGCGGCAGACCTCTTTCCTTTACGCTGGTGCAAAGAGTCGAATACCCCGAGCAATGGCGGCGGTTACTGGAGTTGATCGATAGAGCCCAGGATGATGGCCTAGGCATCCGGGGTCAGGTGGCGCCGCGCGCTGTCGGCCTGGTGCTGGGGTTGCAGGGAACCCTGCATCCTTTCATGACCAAACCCAGTTACTTGGCTCTCGCACAGCTTCCTCTCGCCGAACGCGTCGCGCGCATGCGCGACCCAGCCGTGCGCGAGCGGATACTCGCGGAACCTTTCGACAGCTTGCCCGGGCACATTCCCGCCTTCATCACCAACATTCTGGCGGGGCTCGATCGCGTCTTCCCGCTAGGGGATCCGCCGGAATACGAACCCCCGCCGGAGGCAAGCGTCGCGGCAAGCGCTTCGCGCATGGGGCGCGATCCCATGGCGCTGATGTACGACTTGCTGCTCGAAAGCGACGGCCGCGCACTCTTGTTCGCCCCCGCCGCCAACTACACGGACTTTAACTACGATTCGACATTCGCCATGCTGCGCCATCCGCACACCGTGGTCGGGCTGGGCGATGGCGGCGCGCACTGCGGTTCCATCTGTGACGGGAGCTTTCCCACCTATCTGCTGACGCATTGGACGCGCGACCGCACACGCGGCGAGCGCCTGCCACTGGAACTGGCCGTGCAACGCTACACCCGCGCACCGGCCGAATTGATCGGCCTTACCGACCGCGGCTTGATCGCCCCCGGCATGAAGGCCGACATCAACATCATCGAC
>JBKKAO010000613.1:0-4224 GCA_046714645.1 Burkholderiales bacterium
ATACTGTCCCAGTGCCAGGTGTTGAGCTTCCATCGCTCGTCGTGGGGAACGATCGCCGAGTTGAGCATCGCATCGGCATTGGGCAGGCGTGGCGAGAGAGGCTCCTTGCCCGGCCGGTGGCGCAGGCACCAATACTCTTGAAACCAGCCAATGTGTCCCAGTTCCCAATGGGGCGGATTGACCATGGACAGCCACGGAAATTGCCGCTGTTCCTCGGTCAAGTGCTTGTAGAGTGTGAGCGTATACTCCCGCGCATCTTGCAGAGCTACCTGCAGCGCGGGAAGCGAATTCATCAGTGATCGCATGAGTCTCCCCGTTGTTCAAATTGTCACGCCCGCCCGCTCCAGTGCCAACAACGGCAATTGGAGAACCGCGCAGCGGTGGTCGGGTTTCCTCCGTGACGAATACGCGGTGATTCTACAAGCTGCGGATACTCAAGTTGCGCGGCAGGTCGGTGCGCCGGAACCGGATGTTCTGATCGCGCTGCACGCCACGCGCAGTCATGGCGCGATTCGGCGATGGCGTGAAGTTCGGGGTAACAAGCCGGTGATCCTGATTCTGACCGGCACCGACTTGTATCGCGATCTACCGGGAAACGAGCTGGCGCGCGAATCTCTGCGGATGGCTGATCGGTTGGTGGTACTTCAACCGCGAGCCTTGGACGTGCTGCCCGTTGATCTGCGAGACAAAGCGCGGGTGATCTACCAATCAGCCAGGCTTCTTCCGCATGGTGCGACCTCGGCGGATCGTCTGAATTGCGTCTTCGTGGGGCACTTGCGTGAAGAGAAGGATCCCTTGACCGCGATTCACGCTTGGCGGTATCTGCCCCGGCGTCTTCCCATTACGATGACCATGGTGGGCGGCGCTTTGGACGAGAGCCTCGCACGCGGTGTGCGGGCCGCAGCGGGAAAAGACTCGCGTATTCGCTGGATAGGCGCCATGTCCCATGATTGGACCTTGCGAGCGATTCAGCGGGCTCATGTATTGGTCAATTCTTCGCGAATGGAAGGCGGTGCGCACGTGATCGCCGAGGCCGTGCGCTCTGCCTCACCGGTGCTCGCCAGCCACATGCCGGGTAACCTAGGCATGCTAGGGCGCTCGTACCCGGGTTATTTCGAGGTGGGGGACGCGCGAGGATTGGCACGTTTGCTAAGCGATTGTTTTCAACAACGCAGGGTCTACAACGAACTGCTCCGGCAGTCCCTACGCATCCGCGGGCTATTCTCCCCGGCGCGCGAGCGCGGCGCCGTGAGGCGGCTGGTAGCGCAAGTGCTGAGAGGGCATAAAATGGCGGCCAAGGAGGATTTATGAACGCCCCTGACTTGAAACCTGTTCGCTTGACCAGTCTCTCTCACGGCGGTGGTTGCGGTTGCAAGATCGCGCCCGGATTGCTGGAGCAAATCATCGCAAAGACCGCGGCGAGCTTTGTGCCGAAGGAATTGCTGGTGGGCATCGAAACCAGTGACGATGCGGCGGTGTACCAGATCAACGAGAATCAAGCGATCGTGGCCACCACGGACTTCTTCATGCCCATCGTGGACGATCCCTACGATTTTGGCGCCATCGCCGCCACCAATGCGATCTCCGATGTGTATGCCATGGGAGGAACGCCTTTGTTCGCGCTCGCCTTGGTGGGCATGCCCATCAACGTGCTGCCCACCGAGACCATTCGCCGCATTCTGGAAGGCGGCGAATCCGTATGTAAGCGCGCGGGCATTCCCATCGCGGGCGGGCATAGCATCGATTCCGTCGAACCGATTTACGGGTTGGTCGCCATCGGCTTGGTCAATCCCAAGCACATGAAGCGCAACGCCGACGCCAAAGCGGGAGACAAGATCATTCTGGGTAAGCCGCTCGGCGTGGGCATCTACAGCGCGGCGCTCAAGAAGGATGCGCTGTCCGCGGAAGGATATCGGTCCATGTTGGAGAGCACCACCCAACTCAATACGCCGGGCTCCTCCCTCGGGTCAGTTCCCGGGGTGAATGCCTTGACCGACGTCACCGGTTTTGGTTTGTTGGGGCATCTGCTGGAGGTGTGCAAGGGATCGAAACTCGGGGCACTCTTGGAATGGAACAAAGTCCCGTTGCTGCCCGGCGTTATGGATCTGGTGAAGGAAGGCTATCGAACCGGAGCCTCTGGGCGCAACTGGGCAGGCTATGGCAGCAGAGTCGAACTCGGTGTCTTTGGCGATGTGCAACGCGACGTGCTCACCGATCCCCAGACCAGTGGCGGCTTATTGGTGACTTGCACACCGAGCGTGGCCGAGACGGTGATCGGCGAGTTTAAGCGGGCGGGATTCGACCACGCAGTGGTGATTGGCGAGATGATGGCGGGAGAGCCGCGCATCGAGGTTCGATAGCGAAAGCGAGTTGAAGTTCATGAGCATTGTTGAGAACGAAGTCTGGGCGGAACTGAAACGCCTCGCCATCGCGGAGGCGGAGAAGGAACAGGTGCTGGCGGATCATCTCTACGATCTGGTTACCCGGCACGCGGGCTACGCGGAAGCGCTGGCCCATCTGTTGGCTCTCAATTTAAGGGATGACGCCCTCGATAGCGATACGCTGCACGAGATCATGTCGGGCATCGTTACGCGCAATGCCGCTATCGTCACCGCGAGCCTTTACGATTTACAAGCCATTCGAGAACGCGATCCGGCCTGCGAGAACGTATTGGTGCCGTTTCTCTACTACAAAGGCTTCAAGGCGTTGCAGACCCACCGTGTCGCCCACGTACTGTGGAACGAAGGACGGCGGCAAGTCGCACGCTTCCTACAGTCTCGCGTTTCGGATGCCTATGGGGTAGACATCAATCCCGGCGCCCAGATCGGCAAAGGGGTGTTCATTGACCACGCCACCAGCATCGTCATCGGCGAAACCGCGGTGGTGGAAGACGACGTGTCCATGTTGCACGAAGTGAATCTTGGCGGCACAGGCAAGGTCAGCGGAGACCGTCATCCCAAGATCCGGCGTGGTGTGATGATCGGCGCCGGCGCGAAAATTCTGGGCAACATCGAAGTGGGAGAAGGCTCGAAGATCGCCGCGGGAAGCGTGGTGTTGAAGCCCGTCCCTCCCCATACGACCGTCGCCGGGGTGCCCGCCAAACCCGTAGGAACGCCCAGCTCGGCGGTACCCGCCTTCGACATGCGGCAAGATCTGGAGTGAGGATATCTCTCGCGGCCTGAGCCTGCGATCGGGGTTGATCCATGAGCCGCGGATCCCTGGACAAGAAAGTTGAGGCGCTATTTGCCCTGCGCGCCGTGCCTCCTACCGAGGCAACCAGCGCGCATTTGCGCAAGGCACTGCGCGACAAGAGCAACTATCTGTGCGCTAAGGCGGCTGTCCTCGTTGGCGAGCTGGAGGTACGCGCGCTGATACCGGAGCTCCTCGAAGTCTTCGATCGCCATCTCGCGGGGGGAAGCGATACCGATTCTCAGTGTTGGGCGAAGAATGCCATCGCCGAAACGCTGACCCGGTTTGGACACAGTGACGCATCGGTATTCTTGCGAGGCATGGCGCACTTTCAAGCCGAACCCGTCTGGGGTGGAAGCCAGGATACGGCGGTCACTTTGCGGGGAAGTTGCGCCCTCGCCCTGGCACAGACTAGCATCGAGGACGGGGAGGCGCTAACCCGGTTGGTGGATCTGCTGGGCGATCCAGAGAAGCCGGTGCGGGTCGAGGCGGTTCGCGCCATTTCCCTGTTCAGCACCGAGGCGGTGCCATTGCTGTTGCGACTAAAGGCTATCGCCGGGGATAGCGAAGCCGAGGTCACCGGGCAGTGTTTCGTGTCATTGCTGGAGCTCGCACCGCAAGATCATCTGGATCTGGTGAGGGGGTTCCTTAAGGGCGATGATGACCTGAGCTACGAAGCAGCCATTGCTCTGGGTGGATGCAAGGATCCGGCGTCCGTGCAAGCACTAACGCAGTACTTTGACTCCGCCGTGGATCCTGCCGCGAGAAAGGCCACCCTGGTGGGATTGGGCACCAGCCGCCACGATCAGGCAAAGGAGTTCTTGCTCTGTCAAGTCGAAAGTGGCACGGTTAGCAATGCGGCGGAATCGATTCGCGCCTTGGCCAACAGCCGGTTTCGAGAAGCCGTGATGGAGCCTATGCGCGAGATCGTGGCAAAGCGCCGCGAGCGTACGGTTACGAACGTCTTCACAAAGGAATTTGAGAAATGAAGCACCAAGAATCTCTCTCGATCCGTCCGGCCACAGAAGATGACAT
>JBKKAO010000614.1:0-10069 GCA_046714645.1 Burkholderiales bacterium
AAAGGCGAAAAAGTGCTGGATCGCGCATCCGCCTGGATCGTTTCAGACATCCTCTCCGATTCTTTGGCGCGCAGCGTGGGCTTCGGTTTGGATACCCCGCTCAATGCGCGCTATTGGTCGGCGGTAAAGACGGGCACCAGTAAGGACATGCGCGATAACTGGTGCGTGGGTCTTAGCGCACGCTACACCGTGGGTGTGTGGGTGGGAAATTTTAATGGGAGTTCCATGTGGGACGTGGCGGGCATCACCGGTGCCGCGCCGTTGTGGCACGAGGTTATGAATTATCTGCATCGCGGCCTCACCAACGGCCAGCCGCCGCATCCGCCAGGCGTCGAGCGGATGGACGTCACCTTCGAGGGCGGCATCGAGCCCGCACGCTCGGAATGGTTCCTGGCGGGCACGGGTGAGTCCCATATCGCGCCAAAGCCGGAAAGCGCGCAGCGTACTCGCATTGTGTATCCTGCGCCTGGGCAGATCATCGCACTGGATCCAGACATACCGACCGATCAGCAAAGGGTGCTGTTTCAAGCCAGCGCACAGGTGGCCGGCGGGGCTTGGCGCTTGAACGAGCAGGTTTTTGGCGAGGGGAACGATGTGCTTCCCTGGGAACCGCAAGCCGGACGTCATGTCTTGAGCTTGCATCAAGCCGACGGTACCGAGTTGGATCGAGTGGAATTCCAGGTGCGCGGCGCGCCATCTGAAAAGTAGCGAACAAAGGAACACAGGATGAAACGTGATGGGATGGTCGCGGCGGCGCTTAGCACGATGATGATGGCTGCCACGTTGGGCGCGCTCGTCCCGGCCATGGCCGCCGAGGAAGAACTGCCTCCGGTGGTGGTGCGCAAACAAAGCGGCTTCAGCTATATCTCCGGCGGCGTGGGAGAGATGGGCCGCAAAGCCATGGCCAAGGTTGCCAACAAATATCCCATACAACTCATCTTCACGGCGGAAGGTGAAGGTCCGGATTTGACTGGGGTCAAAGTAACCGTGCGCGACCGGATGCTCAAGAAACAAATCGAAGCGGTTTCCGAAGGCCCGGCTTTCTATTTCACGCCGGATTCCGGACGCTGGACTATGGAGGCGGAATACAAAGGGGAGACCATCAGCCGTACGGTGGACCTTATCGGGCGGCGCTATATCCTGCTCGAGTTTCACTTCAAGGGATCGGGGGAGACGCCTAGTCAGTGAGTGTTGCGAGATTGCAACGAAGCCACGCAATCGCGCTCACGAAGCATGACAACGGACTGCGAATTGATGCATCATGGCCATGGGATGGAGGTTGAGGAATAGCATCCGGGAGTCATACTGCAATGAAACGAAGTCTTTTTGCCGCCTTCATCGCGGGCTCGCTCGTGGCGAGTCTCAATGCCTTAGCATCGGAAGACGAGGAGTTCTTACTAGAAGCGCGTAACCAGAATGGCGTGATCTATCTCTCCGGCGGAGTCGGGTTGGACGAGCGCGATGCCATGCAGGCCGTGCAACACCAGTACACGCTTTGGCTGTCCTTCGTGCAAATGGGAGACGCCACGTTATCCGCGGATACTGAAGTGGCGATCCGCGACGCCAAGGGCAAGCTTATCCTCGAAGCCACCGCCGAAGGTCCCTGGCTGATGGTCAAACTGCCTGCGGGGCGCTATCGTGTGAACGCTCAGCAAGACGACGCATGGGGTTCGCAAACGGTGACTGTCGGGCGCAAAGGCGTTACGCGGCAAGCGGTGCGGCTGAACGAGAAGGAGAGCGGTTAGCCTTGCTGGGATAGGGTGCGAAGCCGCACCCTAGGGTCTGTTGACCTATTGACCTATAGTTCGCAAATGGAAATCGCCATGGCTTCGCGGGATGCCTCTTGTACGCTCTCCATGAAGCTCGCCGCTTGATTGTCGATGTTTCTAGCGCTCACTTTGGTCCCTGTTGCCAGCGGTCCGGCGTACATTTCGATGCGCGACCAATCGAGCTGTTTGGACACGCAGTCGATTTCAATGTGGTGAATCGAAGACTTGAACACCCGGGCTGATTCGGTGTCGTAGCGCGTTTCCAAATGATCGAATAGGAACCAAGCCGATTTCGCCTGGCCGGTGTGCGTTTTCACGCTCGCGAGGTCGGCGTAGACATTCGATGTCCCCGTGGCCGTGACGTATTCCCAGTCCGCCCCTTGGGCACACGGGCTCAGGAAGACAAGCAGCAGGGCGTGGAAGGTTTTCATGGGCGGTGGATTCTAACAGGATGGAATTGCGCAGATCCTGTGGCACAAGCCCAGCGCCGCCCCTACAATACCCGCCGCTCGATGCCCCCGCCGGCGCGAGCGAAACGGCACGCGGACTCACGCGAGCCTAACGAAAACTATAGCCTATAGCGCAGAGGAGATTTCCGTGGCCATACCCATTACTCAGGAGTTGGAAGAGGCGACCTTCAAGAAGATCGCCGGGCGCCTCATACCATTTATCTTCCTGTGTTACATCGTCGCGTTCCTGGATCGCGTGAACGTGGGTTTCGCGAAGCTGCAGATGGCGGGCGATCTCCAATTCAGCGATCAAATCTATGGCTTCGGCGCGGGCATCTTCTTTATCGGATACTTCATTTTCGAAGTGCCCAGCAATGTCATCCTCGAGCGCGTGGGCGCCCGGATGTGGATCGCACGCATCATGATCACCTGGGGCATCATCTCCTCGGCGTTCATGTTCACGGGAGATATCCATTGGGGAACGATCGCCGCTTGGTTTAATTGCACCGATGCGCAATTCACCTTCTACGTCTTGCGATTCCTGCTGGGCGTGGCGGAAGCAGGGTTCTTTCCGGGCATTATCTTGTATCTCACCTACTGGTTTCCGGCTTCTCGCCGCGCCAAGATGACCGCCTTGTTCATGACGGCCATCGCGATTTCCAACGTCATCGGCTCGCCGGTTTCGGGCGCGATCATGCAATACATGGATGGTGCCAATGGGTGGCGCGGATGGCAGTGGTTGTTTCTCATGGAGGGCGTGCCCTCTGTCATTATGGGAGTGCTCGTGTTTTGGTTGTTGCCCAACGGTCCGAAGCACGCCGCGTGGCTGACCGACCAAGAAAGGAATCTCGTTCTGCAGCGTCTTTCCGAGGACGAGGCGTCCAAGGCGGAGGGCGTGCAACGGCACAATTTGATGGGTGCGTTCCGCGATGGCCGCGTGTGGGCGCTCGCCCTGGCGTACTTCTGCGGCGTGGTCGGTTTCTACGCCGTCAATTTCTGGATGCCAACCATCATCCAGGAGTTGGGTATCGATAAGAAGGATTTCTTCAAGGTCGGATTGCTGAGCATGATTCCTTGGGGAATCGCTGCGATCGCCATGGTCTATTGGGGCGCTCACTCCGACCGCACCGGGGAGCGCCGCTGGCACGCCGCCGGCGGACTGCTGATGGCTACTGCCGGTCTGCTGGTACTGGCCGTGATCGGTAGGACTTCTCCCATACTGTCCATCATCGGACTCACTTTGGTCACCTCCGGGATCCTCTCCTGGGTCGCCACCTTCTGGTCATTGCCGACCGCTTTCCTGTCCGGCACCGCGGCGGCAGCGGGCATCGCCTGGATTAATTCCGTGGGAAATCTGGGCGGGCACTTTGGTCCGGACTTGATTGGAAGAATCCGCACGGCCAGCGGCGGTTCAAGCGAAGCAGCATTCTTTGCCCTTGCCGCGGTAGCCGTGGTGGGCACCGTGATCATTCTCCTGCTGCCGAGGGCACAACAAAGCGCGGTCGCCCACCAGAATTGATACGCCTACTCCATTGAGTTGATCTGAGTCAAATCCCAACCCCCACGCTTCGATAGTCTGTCGAAGGTGGGGGTTGTGCGGTCAATGGCGCGCCATTGATTACGGCCGACGAGCATTTACGTTCCATCGCATCGCTTCAGGCCATTTGGTAGGATGTCCGTCTTGTCCCGGCACTTGCGAGAGCGCGCTATAGGTTTTTGTCGCTTGGGGGATTGAGCGAGAGGGTAAGTCTCAGCACACCGGATTGATCGCCGGGGGCCAAGACAAAGCCCAACGCGCGGCCCAGCCTGAGCATCGGGGCGTTGGATGCCAGCACGTCGCCAACCAGCTCGGCAGTGCCTTTGTCTTTCTGATACTCGATGAGCTTACGCATGAGCTGGTAACCCAAGCCCTTTCCCTTTTGATCGCTGCGTACGACGACGGCGAACTCCGCTTGCGTGTTATCCGGATTGCCGATGGCGCGCGCCACACCGAGGGTTTCGATAGGATCTTCCGGAGTCACGGCCACGAAAGCCATCTCGCGGTCGTAATCGATTTGAGTGAAGCGCGCTAACTGATGATGGGTCCAGGAGCGCATCATATGAAAGAAGCGAAGATGCACGTCCTCGGGCGAGAGTTGTTCCAGGAACGCTTGGTGTAGAGGTTCGTCTTCCGCCTTGATGGGGCGCAGGATGACTTCTTGATCTTGGACACGCACTCGATCGGCCAGGTGAGCGGGGTAGGGGAGAATGGCAAGCCTTGCCGTGGGTGAATCGTTGCAGGCCGCGACGCGAATGCGAGCGTCCAATGCGATGACGCCGCTCTCATCGGCAAGCAATGGGTTGATGTCGGCTTCGATGATCTGAGGATGGTCGCACACCAGTTGCGAAAGTTGTAACAGCGCGTCGATCAATGCCGCCTTGTTCACAGGAGGACGGTCCCGGTAACCCGCGAGGAGTTTCGCGACCCGTGTTCGAGAGATCAGGTCCCTGGCGATGGCGGCGTTCAACGGTGGTAGCGCGAACGCACGGTCACGCAGCACTTCGGTCGCGGTACCGCCTTGTCCGAACATGATGACGGGACCGAAGACCGAATCATTTATGCAGCCCAGGATCAGTTCGTGAGCTTTCGGCCGCTCGATCATCGCCTGGACCGTGAAACCCTCGATACGGGCACTGGGCTGTATGGCTTTAACGCAGGCAAGCATGTGTTCCGCGGCATAGCGAACCTCATCCGCATCGCGCAGGTGGAGAGCGACCCCGCCCACGTCCGTCTTATGGGTGATATCGGGGGAGAGAATCTTGAGGGCGACCGGAAAGCCGGTGTTCTGAGCGCACTGCGCGGCTTGGCCCGCGCCGGCGGCGATCTGCGTCTTAACCACTGGGATGGCGTAGGCGCTCAGTACGTTCTTGGCTTCCATTTCGGATAGAACGCTACGGTTCTGGGCAAGAACGATCTCGATCTCGTCTCGTGCGCGCGCGCTATCGCATCGAAGCGCGGGCAATGGCGGTGGCGTTTGCATGAGAAGATCCTGGACCCGTGCAAAGTCGCGCAGTTGTAGGAAGGCGCGAACAGCTTCCTCGGGGGTGGCGTAGGCCGGAATGTTGTTCGCCGAGAAAATCTCCCGGGCTCCTTGAACCGCGGCGGCACCCAGCCAGCAAGTCAGCAGGGTCTTGGGAAATTTCCTCATCTCCGGCAAGCAGATCTTGGCGATCTCGGCACTGGATACGATGGCGGTGGGTGCGTGCAGGATGAGGACGGCGCCGGCCTGCTCTTCCCCCGACAATGCCTCCAGGGTCTGCGCATAGCGCGCGGCGGGTGCATCGCCGATGATGTCGATGGGATTGCCCTGGGACCAGGTGGCCGGAAGGATCGTCGCGAGCCGCCTTAGGGTGCCGGCCGATAAAGAAGCGAGTTGCCCGCCACCATGCATGAGGGCATCGGTGGCGAGCACCCCGGCGCCGCCGCCGTTGGTGACAATCACCAAGCGCTCGCCACGCAGGGGTTTGGCGCGCGCCAGCGTTTCGGCGGCATCGAATAGATCCTGCAAAGTACTGACTCTTAGCACACCCGCTCGGCGTAGCGCAATGTCCGCCACGTCGTCGCTGCCGGCCAGCGCCCCGGTGTGCGAGACCACGGCGCGCGAACCTTCCTCTGCCCGCCCGGCTTTCACCGCGATGACGGGTTTGGCACGCGCGGCGGCACGCGCCGCGGACATGAACTTGCGGGCATGCTTGATGGATTCGATGTAAAGCAAGATGGCCGAAGTGTCCGCATCGCTCGCCAGATAGTCGAGCAGGTCTCCGATATCCACATCGGCCGAATCGCCCACGGTGACGAAACAGGAGAATCCGATGCCCTTGGATTTGCTCCAATCCAGCACAGCCGTGGCGAGCGCACCCGATTGAGAAACGAAGGCGAGCTTGCCGGGTAGGCCATCGGTGTGAGCAAAACTTGCATTCAGGCCGGACTTGGGCACCAAGAGACCCAAGCAGTTTGGACCCAGGATGCGAAGCCAATGAGGATGCGCGGCTGCCAACATCTCCTGCGCGAGGGACCGGCCGCCGGGTGCCGGGTTGAGGCCACCCGTGATGACCACGGCTGCTTTGGTGCCCTTCTCTCCAAGCTGAGCGATGAGCCTTGGGATCGTGGCCGGTGGCGTACAGATCACGGCGAGATCAGGCGTTCCTGGAAGAGAAGCGATATCGGAGTAACACGGCCGCTCCGCGATGCTTCGATGGCGAGGGTTCACGGCGAACAGTTCGCCGGTAAAGGAGCGCTTCAGGTTCGCGAATACGGTGGCTCCAACGGAGCTTGGCTTCGGTGAGGCGCCGATCAGAGCGACGGATCTCGGAGAGAAGAAGTACTCGAGATTGCGTAGGGTCACACAGATAGGGCTTTCATTGGGGCTGGGGCAAAGATAACGAGGTTCGCACAGCGAACCTTGCACGCAGATTTCAGTCGCATTTAACCGGATTGTATTCCGTGTATGCCGAGGCGGAGAGCCATGAGTTGTGCAGGAGTTGGTCATGGGCGGCGTGACGCAGACCATGATGAGGCATGCCCGTGCTCGTGTCCCATTGATGCATGCGGCGCAGGCGCACGCACAAGGTTCATCAACGCGCCCTACAATAGGGCGCGATGAACGATGATCTCACCCGGCGCGTAATCCTAGTCGCGCTGCTGGGCGCTTTCCTGCTGCTCGCCTATGCGGTGCTTCACCGGTTTTTGATTCCGGTGGCCTGGGCCGCCATTCTGGCCTATGTCACTTGGCCCGCCTATGGACGCCTGCGCCGGCTGCTGGTGGGCCAGCGGACCTTGAGCGCGCTGTTGATGACCTTGCTGTTGAGCGGAGCTTTTGTGCTGCCGGTGGTATGGTTGCTGTCCCTCATGCGGGAGGAGTTTCCGGCGGCCTATAAAGCCCTCACCGCACAGCTCGCTCAAGGATTACCGCCGTTGCCGGCCTTCCTTCGCGAGATTCCCTATGCCGGCCCATGGCTGGAGTCTCAGCTGCTACAACTGACCAGCGATCCGAGTACGGTCAAGCTGCAAATCGAGACTTGGCTGAAGAACTCAACGGACGAGATAACGCAGCTCATTGGCGGGCTTGGCCGAAACGTGGTCAAGTTCGGATTTGCCCTGCTGACCGTGTTCTTTTTCTACCGGGATGGTGAGCGGATCTTTGGCCAACTGCGGCGCGTGTTACAGCGCTTCTTGGGTGTTGGGGTGGATCACTACCTTGATGCTATAGGCGGCACCACCAAGGCAGTGGTTTACGGACTGGTGCTCACAGCGCTAGCACAGGGACTGCTGGCAGGTGTTGGCTATTGGGGAGCGGGACTCGCCACCCCCGCGCTGCTGGGCGCGGTCACCGCGCTGGTAGCGCTCATCCCTTTCGGCACGCCTTTCGTGTGGGGATCCATTGGAGTCTGGTTGCTCTTGACGGGCGAAACCTGGCCCGGCATAGGTCTTCTACTCTGGGGGGCGTTGGTGGTGAGTTGGATCGACAACCTCATCCGCCCTCTGGTCATCAGCCAGGCGACGCGCATTCCGTTCTTGATCGTCATGTTCGGTGTCCTGGGTGGGTTGGCCGCTTTCGGACTCATCGGTTTGTTTGTGGGTCCGGTGATCCTCGCCGTAGTCATGGCGGTCTGGAGAGAGTGGCTAGAAGAGAGGGCGAGTGAAACTACGAGAGAGGGCGAGTGAAACTACGGACCAGACACCGAATTAAAAGCCTGTCTCCATCCGGGCACTAGGCTCGCAGCCGGCGCACCGCGACCCGGCGGGTGCCGCGGGACTCCTCAACTGTGTCATGCCGTGCTCGCATCGGCCATCCGCCCGACGATCGCTTTTTTCATGATCGGGTTCTTTTCATAAACGCTCAGTTGCGACAAGGGGCGCCAAGTGCAGGAACCAGGCCGGTCATTGCTCTAAAGCGTTTTCCACCTCGTCGGTATCCGCCGCTTCGGGTAAGAATCCACCAGCCTGCATGGACCACAGACGCGCGTAGTGTCCGCCTCGGGCCAGCAGGGCATCGTGGGTTCCGTCTTCGACGATTTTCCCTGCGTGAAATACGATGATGCGATCGAGGTGGGAGAGGGTCGAGAGCCGGTGTGCGATCACGATCACCGTCTTATTGCGCATTAAATCGTGCAAGCTGTCCTGAATGTGACGCTCGGTGATGGAGTCCAACGAACTGGTCGCCTCGTCCAGCAATAGGACCGGAACGTCCTTGAGGATTGCGCGAGCCAGCGCGATACGCTGGCGTTGGCCACCGGATAGCTTTACGCCACGCTCCCCAACGAGCGATTCATACTGGCCCTCGGTATCTAAAATGAACTCATGGGCATGGGCTTGCTTCGCCGCGGCGATGACCTCTTCGTCGCTCGCTTCCAGCCTTCCGTAGCGAATGTTCTCCATCAGGCTGCGGTGAAAAAGCATGGGATCTTGAGGAATCATGGCGATCGCTGCGCGCAGGCTCTCCTGCGTCACGCCTTGAATGTCCTGCCCGTCGATCAGGATCTGGCCCGACTGCGGCTCAAACAAGCGCAGCATTAAATTGAGCAAGGTACTCTTGCCGCTTCCGGAGAAACCGACCAGGCCGACCTTTTCACCTGCTCGCAGGGTCAAGTTCAGATCGGTGAAGATGTTGCGCCTCGCCACGTAAGAGAAGCTTACGTTTCTGAACTCGATCTCTCCTGCGTTTACGCGCAGGTCACGCGCCGCGACGCGATCGACTACCTCGTGAGGACGAACGATCATGCCCACGCCATCAGTGACGTTGCCGACGTACTCGAAGAATTCCAAGAACTTGCGGCTCAGGCCTCGCGCCTGCTCGATCAGTACCAAAGAAAGGCTGGCGGCCATGGCGAACTCGCCTGCTGTCATTTCCCTGGCCGCCCAGATCTTGATGGCGTAGTAGATCATGCCGATCATCAACACCATCGCCGCGGTGAATTGAAACCAGCGAATGCCTTCCATGAACCAGAAGGTGCGACGCGCGCGATCGACCTCCATGTCGAGGAAATGCTCGAGGTACTCCCGCTCGTGATCGCGCCGGGCGAAAAGTTTGGAGTTCATGATGTTGGTCACGGAATCCACGATCTTGCCGCTTACCAGACTGCGCGCCGCCGCATAGTCGCGGGCGTAGATCCGGCATCGCATCGCCAGCACGAAAGACACGGAAACATAGACCACGATCCATGCCCCCAATACCCATACGAGTTGAGCATTTACGTTGGCGAGCAGCACCAACGAGACCGAGAAGGTGATGAGTAGAGGCCAGAAGTCGAACAGCACTGTCCACAGAACCTGCGCGCTACTCATGGAAGTCTCGGCGATTCGATTGGCGAGCGAACCGGCGAAGTTGCCGAGGAAATAACGCTGGGAGTGTTGCTGGAGATAGGCGAACAGATCGCGCCGGACCCGGCGGCGCAGTGACGGGCCGAGCAACACCAGCACCGTACCGCTGCTACGCGAGAAGAGAACCAGCCCGAGATTAAGCAGGGCGAAGAACCACAGGGGGCCTTCCACGGCCGGCCAGACGGAGGTCTGCGCGCCCTGGGCCGTGGTCACCGCATCCATGATCTTCTTGATGGCGTAGGGAAGCAAAATCGCACAGGCCGCTTGCCCGCATTCGAGCAGCGTGATGACGCCGACCGCTAGCCGGTAGATACGGACGAAGCGAAGAATGAACGCGAGCGGAGCGGGCGGAAGGCGTGGAGTAGGTGGATCCAGGCTCGGATTGGGGGGTTGCACCGGGCTTCAGCCGCGAAGCTTAGACCCCGTAATCGCCTCCTAGAAATTGCACATGCCGCGAAATATCGTAGTCCGCTATAGCGTGGATCAGCGGG
>JBKKAO010000615.1:0-3520 GCA_046714645.1 Burkholderiales bacterium
CGCGCGGGCCGCGCCGTAGCCCGGAACGTTGCTCTCGCGGGGAAGTGCGGACGGCTGTGCGCTTGCATTGCCATAGACGAGCCGAAAGGGCGCCTCGCCTTGCGCGACGAATACGAGCCTCTCCGGCAGCCATCCGGCGCGCAAGGCGGCATCGAAGTCGGTTTCTCCTTTGTTCGGCGATCTACCCGATAGGTCCTTTCCAGCTCCTCTCAAGCTTCACCTCGGTGTCACCCTGGCGCCCGCGAATCGCTGTCACCTTCGGAATGGCCGGTGCGTCGGGAAAAGTGATGCGCAAGTACTTTGGTTTAGCAGACGGGAATTCCGCTGTGTCGCGCAGGAGACTTTGCCCGCCGGTTTCAAGCTCAGCGAGGGTCGGCGTGTCACCCATGGCTCTCTAATGATCGAGGTCGTCGCTGCCCTCGACGTGCATCGCCATAATGGCATTCTCGCCTCCGGCGTCCCAATCGAACTCGAGTGCCGTCAGGGGGATTGCAGAGATTTCAGATCGGCCAGATATCCCCGCAGGATGCGCTCGGGCGATGGGGAAGTGCCGTCTTGCAACTGAACCGTGACGTCTTTGCCGCGAGTCGTTACGCTGACTTTCGCCCCCTCCATCGCGCGCCCTCGCCTGCGTCCCCATCCTGGCCTTCCCCTGCTCACGGAGGAAGGGACGGGGTTGCGGCGATCCCACGGCAGGCGAAGTTTCGATCAGCTCTTCGGTTTCCAGTTGCGTGCGAGTTCTTGCGCCTTGGTCACCTGATCGGGCTTCATCTTGCTGGCGATATAGTCGCGCTGTTTCTCCACATTGCTGCGCTCCTCGCCGTTTAGCTGCGCCGTGGCGATGTTGGACCACATGTGGGCCATGATGAGATCTTGCTGTACGCCCTTGCCTTCGAACAACAACCAGCCTAAGTGATACTGCGAGCGCGGGTCGCCGCGTTCCGCCGCCAGGGTATACCACTTTTGCGCTTGCGCGCCGTCGGTGGCCACGCCCTTGCCGTTGTCGTACATCCAGCCCAGCAGGTACTGCGCGCTCAGGTTGCCGGCTTCCGCGGGCTTGAGGTACCTCTTCGCCGCCTGCGCGTAATCCTGCTGCACCCCTTGGCCAGAGAAGTACAGGCGCGCGAGGCTTTCCTGAGCACCGATGATGTCTTGCTCGCTGGCCTTCTGGTACCACTTGGCGGCTTCAGCAAGATCCTGCGTCACACCCTTGCCGTCTTCCAGCAAGAACCCCAGCATGTACTGGCTGTTGCCATCGCCTTGTTCGGCCGCTTTCTTGAACCATTTGGCGGCCTCGCCCGGGTTCGCCGCGGTGCCGGCACCCTGGTAGTAAGCCCAGCCCAGCAGCGAGTTGACCGAAGCCTCTTCCTTCTCCGCCGCCTTGAGATACCACTTGAGAGCTTCGGCTTCGTCCTTGGTGACGCCACGGCCTTGTGAGTACAGATAGCCCAGACCACTCATGGCGCGGGCATCGCCCTGCTCCGCCGCTTTCTGGTACCACTTGGCGGCTTCAGCGTAATTTTGCTCTACACCTCTCCCGTAATCGTAGAGATAGCCCATGAGGTATTGCGGGAAGGCCCGCCCTTGCTCCGCCGGGCTCTTCAGCCACTTGGCCGCACCGGCATAGTCCTGTGGCACTCCTTGCGCGAAGAACAACATGCGTCCCAAGCTTTCTTGCGCATCGGCATTACCGCCTTCGGCCGCGCGCTTGTAGAACTCCGCGGCCTTGGGCGCGTCCGCACTGGGCCCTTTGCCCAACTCGTACATGTATCCCGCGAGGAAGGCGGCGTAGGTCTTACCGTTGGCGCCCGCGTTGCCGCAGTGCTTGGCGGCTTCGTTGTAATCCTGCTGTGTGTTCTGGCCGAAGAAGAACATGTTGCACAGCACGTCTTGCGCTTCCACATTGTTTTGCGCCGCGGCCCTGCGATACCACTTCAAGGCCTCGGTGAAATCCTGCACCACGCCCCGCCCGCGGTTGTAGGCTTCGCCCAGGTAGTACTGGGCTAGAACGTCGCCACCCTCGGCGGCCGGACGGAAATTCTCTAGCGCCGTACGATAGTCCTCGCTTTTCCACGCATCGATACCCTTCTGCACATCGGCATAGGCGGCGCTAGCCACGCCCACAGCTAAAGCGAGTGTCCAAAAAACTCTCATTGCTATCCTCCGAATTTGTTGAACCGAATCGCCCTCGCGGAGGGCGACTAACACAGATGTTCAGATGATAAACGAATCAAGCCTTCCCAATGCCGTAGGGCTCAGCCCAAGCGAGCCCATTCAGCGTGCCGCGCAGAGGCCGGTACTCGCAGCCTACCCAAGCGTCATATCCCAGAGTGTCTAGCAACTCGAACAAGAAGGGATAGTGAATCTCTCCCACATTGGGCTCATGCCGGCCTGGAACGCCCGCAATTTGAACATGCTTCAGCATGCCGAAGTGTGCGCGCAAGGTCTCCTCCAAATGGCCTTCGGTCATCTGCATGTGATAGATGTCAAGATGTAGAAACAGGTTCTCGCTGCCCACTTGCTCGATGATGCGCCGCGCTTGGTGGCTGTGGTTCAGAAAATAGCCGTGCATGCCTTGCGTGGTATAGGACGGTCCGCCTTGGACGATGCCCATCTGCCGGTTGATGGGTTCGATCACGCACCGCACTTCGTAGGACCCGAAGAAGTCCGCGGCATAGCGCAAGTTTTCAACATAGACACGCTCCGCCGCTGCGAGATCAACGCCCGCCCCGGCCACGCCCGCCATCACGTGCACCAGGTCGCACCCGAGCGCGGCTGCGTACTCCGCTGCCCGCGGCAGACCCGCCTTGAACTCCTTTTCGCGCCCTGGCACGGCGGCAAGACCGCGATCTCCCTTGTTCCAGTCACCCATGGGCGTATCGAACAGCACCATCTTCAGGTCGCAGGCCCTCAGCCGCGCCTCCAGCTCGCTGGCCAGGAAATCGTAGGGCACCTGAAACTCCACTGCCTTGAACCCGACCCCGGCGGCGGCCTCGAAGCGGTCAAGAAAGGGTACCTCGGTAAACAGATAGTGCAAATTAGCAGCAAACTTGGGCATCAGTGACCAAGCTCGGAAATAGACCCTGAACGGCCTGGACGACTGGCGGCGAGCTTACGTCCGCGCTTACGAAGCCGCCGAAGTGAATGCAAGAACGGCACAAAGTCCACTTCCATTGTGTGTCGCGTGGATTTCACGAAACGCCGGTCACCGGAAACGCCACGGGTGTCAGCCGGTTCGATAGATAAAGCGGGTGGGCCGGTTCACCGCCTCCGTTGATGCGCAGTGCCAGTGGCACTACACCGCTTTCGCGCAGGAGGTCTAACACCCCGGCGGAGCGATTCGAATAGGCGCCATGATTGCCCCAAGCCGCCACCACCACCGCTGCTTCCTTGGCCGCACGCAAGATCGCGCGATCGTTTCCACGGCCGATGGGATCGGCCACCTCGCGCAGAGCGCTTGGATCGGTGGCTCTCCAGGCAAACACGTTGGTTACGATCAATGCACCGAACCCCCAGCGTT
>JBKKAO010000616.1:0-5649 GCA_046714645.1 Burkholderiales bacterium
CGACGCGAAGGTTGGCGAGCGCCAGTTGCGCCAGGGTTTTGCCAACCGCCGATGCTCCGGGAACGATAGTCACGGAATGCAGGCGCAGCTGCGCATGCTCCGGGTCCTCCTCCAATTCGTCCGTGGCACCCCGGAAAAATCCGCGAAACACGCTGTATTGCTGCTCGCGCGTGGCGCGAATTCTCTTGAGCACCCGGTTGAAGGGCACGCCGATCAGCATCAGGGCGTGGGAGGCCAGCATCAAGCTGCCTTCCATGATCTCCGGAACCACTTCCGCGGCACCGGCCTGCTTGAGCCGTTCGATATCGGTATCGTCGCGCGTGCGGATGATCACCGGCATCTCGGGACGTGTAGCGTGCGTGATGCTCAAGATTCGTAACGCGGATTCCGTATCCGCGTAGCTCACCACCAGCGCGGCGGCGCGATTCAGTCCCGCCGCCACCAGCACTTCTCGCCGCGCCGCATCCCCGAACACCACGTGTTCCCCTGCGGCGGCGGCTTCGCGCACTCTTTGTGAGTCGGCGTCCAGGGCGATGAAGGAAACGTACTCTTGCTCCAGCAGGCGAGAAAGGTTCTGTCCGCTTCGTCCGTAGCCGCAAATGATGATGTGCTTGTCCTCCGCCATACTCTGGGCCGCGATGGTGTGCAAGGCCATGGCTCGGTTCATCCACTCCGCCCCACTAAAGCGGCGCACCAGATGTTCGCTGCGCTCCAGTATGAAGGGGGCCAGCAGCATGGACAGGATCATCGCCGCCAGCACGACCTGCGTCGTGCCACGGTCCAGCAGTGCAAGGGAGCCGGCCTGTGAGAGCAAGACCAAGCCGAACTCCCCCCCCGCGCTTAGCGCGAGGCCCACCCGCAGCGCGGTTCCGGTAGGGGCGCCGAACGCGCGCGCCAGCACGCTCACGAAGGCCGCCTTTCCCAACACGAACAAGACTGTCACGACGGGAACAGTGAACCAGTGATTGGCGATCTCCCGCATATCGAGGCGCATGCCCACGGTGACAAAAAAGAGCCCCACCAAGACATCCTGAAAGGGCTTGATGTCCTGCTCCACCTGGTAGCGGTACTCGGTCTCCGAGATCAGCATTCCGGCCAGGAAAGCCCCCAGCGCCAAGGACAAGCCAAAACGGTCCGTAAGCCACGCGAGCCCCAAAGTGCATAGCAACACGTTGAGCACGAACAGCTCCGGGGATTTGCGCCGCGCCACCACATGGAACCACGGCCGCATCAGGCGCTGGCCCACTATCAAGATGAGGACTAGCAGCAGCGCCGCATTGAGCCCCGCCAACAGCAAATGCTTGGTGAGCTCCTCGGTGCCACGCGCCAGCGCTGGGAGAATCACCAGCAGCGGCACCACGGCCAGGTCCTGAAACAACAGCACGCCGATGATTTGGCGGCCATGCTGGGTGTGGAGTTCCAGCCGTTCGGCTAACATCTTGGCCAGAATGGCGGTGGAAGACATGGCCAACACACCGCCCAGGGCCAGCCCACCTCGCCAGTCCACCCCGAAAAACAGGGAGACCCCTAATACAACGAGGATGGTAACCAGGACTTGGGCAGCGCCCAATCCGAATACGATGCTCTTCATGGTGGAGAGCTTGGGCAGGCTGAACTCCAAACCGATGCTGAACATGAGGAACACCACGCCAAATTCGGCGAGATTCTCTGTCGCTACGCTGTCGGGCAGCCAGGCAAGCGCATGGGGACCGATCAAAAAACCGACGATCAAATAGCCGATCAACGCCGGGAGTTTGAGCGCGCGAAAAACCACGACGACCACTACCGCGGTGGCAAGTAGCAGCAATACCGAATCGAGTAGGTGCATTAGGATACGAGGTTGGGATGGGCATACCCAGAGAACACTTTAGCATCGCTCCGAGACACCGCCGTGAACTTCGGCCCTTCAGCTATACTCCGCCGTCATGAACGTGCCTGTGGATACCGGCCGCGACACAAGCCAGGGCGCCATCGAACGCGGACGCAGAGTTCTCGAAATCGAAGCCCATGCGGTCAGTGCGCTCGCCGCTCGCTTGGACTTGAGCTTCGCGCAAGCCGTGGACCTAATCTTGCGCTGCACGGGCCGCGTGGTGGTCAGCGGCATCGGCAAGTCCGGGCATATCGCACGAAAAATCGCCTCCACCTTCGCCAGCACCGGCACCCCCGCTTTTTTCGTGCATCCGGCGGAAGCGAGCCATGGCGATTTGGGCATGATCTCGGCGCAAGACGTGGTGATCGCGCTGTCCAATTCGGGTGAAAGCGAAGAGTTATTGTCCGTAGTGCCTTTGATCAAACGCAAGGGAACACAACTCATCGCCATGACCGGTAATTCCAAATCCACTCTAGCCCAGCAGGCGGATATCCACTTGGATGCCGCCGTGGCGGAAGAAGCATGTCCCCTCGGGCTCGCCCCCACCGCCAGCACCACCGCGGCGCTCGCGTTGGGCGATGCGCTCGCGGTCGCACTTCTCGAGGCGCGCGGCTTTAGCGCCGAGGATTTCGCCCGCTCGCATCCCGGCGGCCGTTTAGGGAGACGCCTTTTAACTTACGTTGCCGGCGTCATGCGCACCGGTGAGGCGATTCCACGCGTGAGTCCGCAAACCCCTTTCACTGAAGCCATCGTCGAGATTTCCAAGAAGGGAATGGGCATGGTCGGAGTGGTGGATTCGGGCAATCAAGTCGTAGGCATTTTTACCGACGGCGATCTTCGCCGGGTGTTGGCGCGAGGAATCGATTTGATGAGCACGGCCGTGCGCGATGTGATGACCCCTCATCCCCGCACCATCCGCCCGCAGCAGTTGGCCGTGGACGCGGTCAAGTTGATGGAAGATCACAGGATCAGCCAGCTTTTGGTGGTGGACGAAACCGATGTACTGGTCGGCGCGCTCAGCATGCACGATCTATTGCAAGCGAAGGTGGTATGACATCCCCGGCAACATACAGCGCGGACGTGCTGGCAAGAGCGAGGAAGATCGAACTCCTGTGTCTCGACGTGGACGGCATCCTCACAGACGGCAAGCTGTACTTTTTATCGAGCGCAGTGGAAGCAAAGGCCTTTCATATCCGCGACGGCCTTGGACTGAAGATGCTCATGAACGGCGGCGTTCGCACGGCCATCATCACCGGGCGCAAGTCCGAGGCGGCTCAAACCCGGGCCGCGGAGTTGGGCATGACCTACTTCTACCAAGGGGTGGAGCACAAGCTCAAGACCGTTCATGAGCTGCGCACCAAGATGTCCATCGATTTGACCGCCGTGGCTTTCATGGGCGATGACCTTCCGGATCTGGCCGCGATGCGAGCTTGCGGGCTGAGCGTCACCGTGCCGGAGGCCCCCGAGGTGGTACGCGCCAACACCCACTTCATCACGCGGCAAGGTGGCGGTCACGGCGCGGTTCGGGAGATATGCGAACTCATCTTGAGCGCCAAGGGCCGGTTGCAATCCGAACTGGAGCGCTACCTTTCATGAGGAATGACCGGCTCCTTGCCTGGACACCCATCGTCTTGCTGGCAGCCATGGCGGCGCTCACCTCTTGGCTGGATCGTTCCGTCGAGCCGGGAAGCATCCCGGCCGTGAGCGACCCCTCCAGCCCCGACATCATCGTGGAGGATTTCTCGGCCACGAAGTTCAACCTCGATGGCTCCCAGCGCTACGCTCTGGTGGCTCACCGCATGGTGCACCGTCCCGACGAGGACAGCACGCTACTGGAAACTCCGAAGCTCACTCACTATGAACCCGGCGAACCTCAGGTCCATGTCCAATCCGCCCACGCGTACATCTCAAAGGATGCCAAGGAAGTCCTGTTCACCGGAGACGTTCGAATCCTGAGCGAGGGCGACGCGCAGTCCGGCCCCGTTTCCATTAAGACCTCCCGTCTCAAAGTCATGCCGGACGAAGATATCGCGCGCAGCGGCGAAGAGGTCACTATATCGAGCCAACATGGCACCCTGCGAGGAGTTGGCCTAGAATTCAACAACCGAACTCGAAACCTGCAATTGCATTCTCGCGTTCGCGGCGAGTTCACCCATCCCAGAGTTGAGAACCATCGAGGATCCCCATGATGTCTGCCGCAATAAGGCTCGCGTCGCTGGCTTTGCTGCCGAGCCTTATGATTGGGCCCGTTCAGGCTGAACGCGCCGACCGAGAAAAACCCGTGAACATCGAAGCCGACAGAATGAGTCTGGATGATCTTCGCAAGGAAAGTGTCTTCGAAGGCAACGTGGTCCTAACCCAGGGCACTCTGACGCTAAAGGCCGATCGCATCACCGTCAAGCAGGATCAGCAAGGCTTTAGTTCGGGCATCGCTCTGGGAAAACCCGCATCCTTCCGCCAGAAACGCGAAGGCGTCGATGAGGTCATCGAGGGTTTTGGCGACCGCGTGGAGTACGACGGCAAGAATGAGAAGGTTCAGCTCTTTACCAACGCCAGGATCAAGCGTGGAGAGGACGAAGTCAAAGGCGATTACATTTCCTACAACTCCGTGACCGAGTTCTACGAAGTGATCGGCACGAAGGGCGCTACCACCGCCAGTTCATCGACTTCGGGACAGCGCGTAAAGGCCGTGATCCAACCGAAGAAGAAAAACGCGGGCTCCGTAAGCGGTGCGCCGAGCAAGTAATTTCTCCGCCCCCACGGAACTCCGAGCAAGCGGATTGGCCTGCCACCCCCCCTGCGGAGCATGAGCCAGCTGTACGCCGAGCACCTGAGCAAGAGGTACAAAGCTCGAACCGTCGTGAAGGATGTCTCCCTGGAGGTCCAAAGCGGCGAGGTTGTCGGGCTTCTCGGCCCCAACGGCGCCGGCAAGACCACCTGCTTCTACATGATCGTCGGCCTCATACCCACGGACGGGGGCAGCATACGCCTGGACGAGTCGGCGCTAAACCATATGCCCATCCACCGCCGGGCCCGGCTGGGGTTGGCCTACCTGCCACAGGAAGCCTCCATCTTTCGCCGCCTAACGGTCGCGGAGAACATCCAAGCCGTATTGGAACTGAGGGGGCTCAAGAACGCTGTCATAGCCGAGGAATTGGACGGCCTTTTATCCGAATTGCATATCGCACATCTCAAGAACAGCCCTGCGATCAGCTTGTCCGGAGGTGAGCGAAGGCGGGTGGAGATCGCCCGCACGCTGGCCAGCAAACCAAGATTTATTCTTTTGGATGAACCCTTTGCGGGAATAGACCCGATTGCGGTCTTAGAAATTCAGAAAATTATCCGATTCTTGAAGGCGCGCGGCATCGGGGTGCTAATCACCGACCACAACGTGAGGGAGACCTTGGGTATTTGCGACCGCGCCTATATAATCAACGACGGCTCAGTACTTGCTTCCGGGGCGCCAGGAGAAATCGTAAACAATGAAACCGTTCGGAAGGTATACCTCGGAGAACACTTCCGACTTTAGGTTTGCGCATCCAGTCCGACATAGGACCTACCACTGCGTAGACCTCCACACGCGGCAACTCGGCACGCGATTCCAATGAAGCAGTCTCTACAGCTAAAGCTCTCACAACATCTCACGCTGACACCGCAATTGCAGCAGTCGATCCGGCTGCTGCAACTGTCTACCCAGGAGCTCAATCAAGAGATCGAGCGCTTTCTGCAAGACAATCCCTTGCTAGAGCGGGAGGAAGAGCCGGAAGATTTCGCAGGCC
>JBKKAO010000617.1:0-7673 GCA_046714645.1 Burkholderiales bacterium
TCTCTCCGTTGGCGGTTAAAGAATTTTCTTGAGTTCGGTAAGAAGCGCGGGGACCACAAAGCCCGTAATGACGATGGCACCGAGCCAGAGCGCGGCCATCAACCAGCCGGGCGCTTTGATCTCCTTGGGCAAGTGGGTCTGCACGAGAAAAATGGTGCCGAAGGAAATGATGGGCAGCATCATCGCTTGCGCGATGGCCCCCCAAGTCACCATGGCTACCGGCGCTTCACCGAAGATGAAGAACAAGATGACCGGAATAACTACCAGCACGACGATGAAGATGTCGCGCCAGCGATTGCGCGCTTTCACGTCGTCGTTTTTGAATCCGCCCAGCAGGCGGACGAAATCTGAAAACACGCGCGAATTTCCCGCGGTTGCGGCCACGATCGTACCAAACAGGATGACGATGGCGCCAACGTAGAACAACCACTTCGCCCACTCGCCAAAAGTCTGGGTATAGATGTTGGTCAAGGTGATTATCATCTCCTTGCCTGCAGGTACTAACCCCATCTTGTTCAGGATGCCTGCACCTAACAAATAGAAAGCCACCGTGGCAATAGTGTAGATGATCATGGACCCGATTACATCCACATTCATGACTTTGATCCAGCCGTTGGCGCGGCGTGCCCAGGCTTGCGAACCATCCCTCGGTCCGGTGTAGCGCGCATAACCCTTCTCCACGCACCAATAGGTGTAGATGTAGAGTTCCGCGGCGCCCACGCCGGTGATGCCAAATACCGCAACCGCGACCGCTAATCCATCGGAAGGTATCTGGAAAGTAAAGCCCTGCGCGAGATCGGCCACGATAAAATTAGGAGAGGTCATCAGCAACGCGGCAGACATCAGCGTCACGGCGGTGAATACGCCCACCTTCACCATGGCCAGTTTCTCGATACGGTGATAGGCACCACCCAGTAGCAGCACCAGTGTGAATACGAAGAAAACAAGTACCCACACCGTAACGGAGACGCCGGGGACAGCTAGGTTCATCGTCTGCGATACCCCGATGAACATCCCGCAGATTTGGAATAAAGTCATGAATACCATTGCGGCCCAAGCCCACACCACCCAACTCACCTTGAAACGCGGGCCGGGAATCCGGTTGACGGCGGCTAACCCTGTTTCCGCCATGCCGATGGCGTACCGCCCTAGAAAAGCCTGCACCACGGATTTGATCAGGCAGCTCAAGATGATGAGCCACATCAAGGTGTAGCCGACCTTCGCGCCGAGCGTGGTGGTGAGGATCAATTCCCCCGAGCCCACAATCGATGCGGACAGGACGATTCCAGGTCCCGTGTAGCGAATAATCCCGCTAAACTTCGTTGGGGGTTCCTTGATGTCCTTGGGGTCTAGAGCGTAGGGATCCAGGTGCACCTGGTCCGATGTGCTTGTCATGTGGGTCTCCTCCCGGTTAATCGGTGCAAAGCTAGTGTTGTGGTGTTTCTTTAGGGCCTAGCGAAACACGGGGCGGAAGGCTACACCAATTCAACTTTGACTAACCCTTCGCTGGCCGGGGATCGCGCATCGTCACAAACTCTTCCGATACCGTCGGATGAATGGCTAAGGTGTCATCGAAGTCTTGTTTTGTCGCGCCCATCTTTACGGCCACGGAAAAGCCCTGGGTCATCTCGTCCGCGCCGGGTCCGATCACGTGCAGCCCAACGATCTTCTCTTGTTCTCCAACGACCACGAGTTTCAGCGCGTTCTTCACCTTACGCAGGGTGAAGGCGTGATACATGGGCGTGAAACGCGCCTCATAGATCTTGACCTCGCTTGCCCCGAACTTGGCGAGCGCTTGCGCTTCGGTGAGCCCGACGGTGCCGATGGGAGGGTGGCTGAAGATCACGGTGGCGATGTTCTCGTAGTTCAAGCGCCGTCCCGCCATATTGTTGAACAAGCGGTCGGCCAAGCGCCTGCCCGCGGCGATGGCGACCGGTGTGAGGGCGGCGCGGCCGCTCACATCACCGATGGCGTACAGACCTGCGACGGAGGTTTCTTGGTACTCGTTAGTGGGGAGGAATCCGTTGGCGTCCGCGGCGAGGCCGGTGGCCGAAAGATTGAGTTCGCTGGAACAAGGCTCACGGCCAATGGCCCAGATCGCGGCATCGAAGTTCTCCAGCACGCCGTGGCCATGACATCGGATGGTGATCTTTCCATGACCGGTGCGTGAGAGTTCTTCAATTTTTGTGTTCGTGATGAAGCGAACGCCATCGCTCTCCATCTGAGCCATAAGCGTGTCACGCAATAGCGCATCGAAGCTCATGAGCAATTGATCGCGCCTTAGAAAGCAGGTGACCTCCGAGCCCAGCGCACGAAACACACCGGCCAACTCCGCTGCGATATAACCTCCGCCGATCATGGCCACCTTCTTTGGCTGCGCGGGGAGTTCGAAGAATCCATCCGAGGTGATACCCAGATGCGCACCCGAAATGTCCGGCATTTGAGGACGCCCTCCCGTGGCAATGACCACGTGATCACTCCTGAAACGTTGGCCATCGACCTCAATGGTCTTGTGTCCAACGAAGCGGGCTTTACCGCGCACGACCTTCACCTTGTTTGATGCGAGATACTTGGCGTAGTGGTCATTGAGATCTTGAACGTGCTGATCGCGATCGCGCTTTAAGTGTTCCCACTGGAAGTGGTGCTCGCCTAGTTGGAAACCATAGTCCCGCGCGTCTTCCAAGGCATGGGCGAGCTGAGCGCCGTTCCACATCACCTTCTTTGGGACGCAGCCCACGTTAACACAGGTGCCCCCCAGGCGGGCACGTTCGACGAGCAGGCATTTCTTGCCGTAACCGCCCGCGCGATTGGATACGGCGACACCACCACTGCCGCCGCCGATGGTGATGAGATCAAAATACTGAGCCACGTAATTTCTCCGATGGTTATACGACGAAGTAAAACAGCGACGAAGTCATGCAACTTGGAATTGTCCCGCCGGAATAGTAACGGCTCGCGATTGACGCATGGTCCGGCATGGTCAAAGCCCCCTTTGGTCAAGGGCGGGGGTCAATACCTCGCCTGCGAAGTCCCCTTTATTCCACGCGGATCAACATGAGTCTCACCAGCAGGGAAAGCAGGAAACGCGGAAAAGATCCTTCAGCAATTCGTACTTGCTCCGTTACCCTATTTAAGCGTCATGTTGCTTCCTTGGAGGGGGAAGTCCGACTCTCTTGTTGGGAGCCATTGAATGGATAAGACTTGGTTGACGGACCTCGTAGTTCAACTCTACGCCGCTGTTCAGATAATCACGGGATATCCCGCGCCCGCAAGCATGCCTGAAGTACGGCAGCTTCCTCGGGCGGAAATCCAGCAAATGGTCTGCGTTGGGCCTTGCCAGATCCGCGCCTTCTATCACCCCGAGTTCGGTGTGATGGTAGACGAGGGTTTTAACCTCAAGTCCAACCTCTATCACCAATCCATACTGTTGCACGAGCTAGTGCACCATGCCCAACATCTGAGCGGGCGTTTCGACGGCGCTCAAAGTGCTTGCCATGCGCGATCAGCCTCGGAGGGCGAGGCCTACGAAGTGCAGAACCGGTATCTCGCGCAACAACGTGCCTCTGAGAGAATTCCCGTGCTGCGCTGGAACATGATGTGCCAGCCTGAAGAAGGCGGCCCGCCGATTCGGCGGGATCCGGTGGAGAATACGCTGCGTAGCACCGAGTAGTTCCTCGCGCCATCCAGGCGGCATCTACCGCCCATCATCTGGCTTATTCTTCCGCGCGGCGGTCCTGCGTTCGCGGCAGATAGCGAATCGATGCCCTGATCTTCAGGCGCCAAGCAGATAGAATCCTTCCGTTGCCCTTAACCGCTCAAAAAAATGATCGATCTTCATTACTGGCCCACGCCCAACGGACACAAGATCTCCATCTTTCTGGAAGAAGCTGATTTGCCCTATCGCATCATCCCCGTCGCCATTGGACGAGGGGGACAGTTCAAGCCCGATTTCTTGCGAATTTCTCCCAACAATCGCATTCCTGCCATCGTGGACCAGAATCCCACAGATGGGGGCGAACCCATCCCCGTATTTGAATCCGGTGCGATCCTGGTCTATCTGGCGGCCAAGACGGGCAAGTTTCTTCCCCGCGATACCCGCGCCTGGTTGCAAGTCATGGAATGGTTGTGCTGGCAGGTAGGCGGGCTGGGACCGATGTTGGGGCAGAACCATCACTTCGCTCAGTACGCGCCCGAGAAGATTCCCTACGCCATCGAGCGCTATGTGAAGGAGACGTCTCGCCTGTACGCCGTGCTCGACAAGCGTTTGGCCGGGCGGGAGTTCATCGCCGGGGATTATTCCATCGCCGATATGGCGAGCTATCCGTGGATCGTGCCTCACCAGCGGCAACAGCAAAACCTGGAGGATTTCCCGAATCTCAAGCGGTGGTTCGAAGCCATCCGCGAGCGGCCCGCCGTGGTGCGCGCCTACGAGAAGGGCAAGGCGGTGAGTTCCCAACCGGTTATGGATGAGGAGGCCAAGAAAATTCTCTTTGGCCAGAGCGCCGCGACCGTGAACCGATAGGCTTTACATGTCACTCAAGATGTTCGACCTCGCCGGCGCCGCCGCGCGCTACCGCTTCAGACCCTATTGCTGGCGTGTGCGCATGGCCTTGTTCGCAATCCCGCGCTGGCGTAGCACAGTCTCTTGACGCAAAGGCGAACTTTTCTTCGAAGTAGTACCGCGCTTGCGGCGGGTGCGCTGCTTAGCCGGCCTACGCTGGCGAAGCCAAGTCCCATCACGACGGTGTTCTATCATCCCTCGTGCGCCAAGCATTTCACCGGTGAAGGACATCCGGAGCAGCCCGCGCGCCTTGACGCTGTTCTGAACGCCATGGGTGTGCTGGAACGCGAAGGCGGTATTGCGATGGCCAAGGCGCGGATGGCGAGCGAGGAAGAAGTGCAACTGGTTCACTCGAAGTCATACACCGGCCGGGTGAAAAGCGAGATTCAAAGTGGCGCAACTCAGCTCTCCACCGGCGACGTCGCGCTTTCAAAGGGATCGTTGGAGGCGGCACTGGCGGCCGTGGGATGTCTGCTCTCGGCTGTCGACGCGGTGATGGCGGGCGACGCCAAGAACGCGTTTTGTCCCGTGCGCCCGCCGGGGCATCATGCATCCGCGGAGCGCGGCATGGGGTTTTGTGTGTTCAACAACGTGGCCATCGCCGTGCGCTACACGCAGAGGAAATATAGAGTGCAACGCGTGCTCATCGCCGATTGGGATGTGCATCATGGCAACGGCACTCAAGCCATCTTCTGGCGCGACAAGTCCGTGCTGTTCTTCGATACGCACATGGATCCCGGGTATCCGGGCACCGGTGCCGTCGAAGAGACGGGCGAAGGCGAAGCCAAGGGACAGATCATCAACCGCCCGTTTCCTCCTGGATCGGGGCGGGCGCAGATCGTGACCGCATATCGAGAAGAGTTAGTCCCCGCTGCGGACCAGTTCAAACCTGAGTTGGTTCTAATCTCAGCGGGATTCGATTCTCGCATCGGTGATCCGCTGGGACAATTCCGCTTGACGGACCGAGATTACGCCGACATGACCGATGTGCTGGCGAGCATCGCTCGAGAACATGCGGGCAGTCGCGTGATTTCCGCCTTGGAAGGTGGTTACCACTTGAGCGGCTTGGCAAGCGCCACGACTGCTCATGTCAGGCGGCTGAGCGCCGCGTAATTTTTCCCAGAGATAGAACGTGCGTTTTGATAGAAAGACTCCGCCCTGGGCCGTCGCCGCCGTGGCGGCATTTTTTGGTCTGCTGATATGGGCGCTCTCACCCGCTATCACGGGACAGGCCGAACCCTGGGATGCCGGCGCGCCTTACTATCTGTTAGCGCTACCAGTGGCGGGGTTCGTATCGGGATTGCTGACCGGTGGACCGCTGTGGGCGCAATACACCGGCGTAATAGCGGGACAGTTTGCCTACGGGCTCATCGGTCTCGGCATGGGGCCGCTCATGCTATTGGGTATAGGATTTCTCGCGGTCTATGGCCTGCTATTTTTAGCCGGAAGTCTGCCCGGGCTTCGCATGCGGGGTGTCATGGCCGCCCAGGATTCGCGCGAGGGAGGGCATCTGAGTCTGGCGGGGACCTCAGCCGGTGCGCAGTTTCTCGATGACTACGCCGGGCAGAGCACCGATGAATTGCTGGCGTTGCAAGCCACCCATCGTATCGATTCTCTTGTGCTCGCTTTCGAAACGGCCATACAGCGCAAGCGTGAAACCCAGGTTATCTCGCGCGAAGAGCGTTTCGTGCTGGCCATCGAAGCCCTGGAGCGAGAGGTTAACAATGGCGGATACTCTCAGTTCTTTCTCAACACGTCCAGCGAGTTTGTTGCTGTCATCACCGACGCGCTACGTGCGATCGATTGTCCTAAGACCGCCCTGATCACCCTCGATGCGATCGAAGGACTTCGTATCGAGGGTGAACCCACGCCCGAGAAGATGCAGCACGCCGTGGACGACCTTGTGGTGAGGCAGCGCCTGGCGGAATGTGACGCGCTCTATTTCAGCAACGATGAAGCCATCGCGGAGCAATTGTTCCGCTGGATAGAAGCGCGCCCAGCGAAAATTCAAATCTAATCTATCGCTTTGTACTCAACGCTAAGAACTTCCAGCGTTTGCTCCCCGCCCGGTGTGCGGAAGATAAACGAGTCTCCCTCGCGCTTCTTGATGAGAGTTCGCGCGAGAGGCGAGATCCAGCTAATGCGCCCGCGGGTGGCGTCGGCTTCATCAATACCAACGATGACGTAGGTGTGCTCGCTACCGTCCGGACCGCGTACGCTGACCGTCGCACCGAAAAAGATTTGATCGGTTTCCTGGCGCCGAGTGGGATCAACAATTTCCGCGTTATCGAGCCGCTTGGTGAGAAAGCGAATGCGCCGGTCGATCTCGCGCAAGCGGCGCTTGCCGTAGATGTAGTCGCCGTTCTCGGAGCGATCGCCGTTAGAAGCGGCCCAGCTCACGATCTTGACGACCTCGGGACGCGCCCTATCGATAAGATCGAGGGCTTCCTCTTTTAGCCTCCGGTAGCCCTCCGGGGTGATGTAATTCTTCGCGCCGGGCGCAATGGCCAGCGCGCCTGACTCTGCATCATTCTCTTCTTCGGAAGAAATCTTCATGGTCATCTAAAAGTGTCTGGAGCTACAGCGGTACAATTTTCACTCAATTCTCGTTAACCAGGAGCGCATCATGACCATCAAAGCAGGAGACCGGCTCCCCGCAGGGACGCTGTGGGAATTCGTCGAGCAAGAAACCCCCGGTTGCAGCATCGGGCCCAACGCCTTCGAAGTTGACAAGATCACACGCGGGAAGTCCATCGCGATATTCGCTCTCCCAGGGGCCTTCACGCCCACCTGTTCGGGCAAGCATCTTCCGGGCTTCGTCAACCTGGCGGACAAATTCAAGGCCGCTAAGGTGGATGAAGTTTGGTGCTTATCGGTGAACGATGCCTTCGTGATGGGCGCCTGGGGCCGCGATCAGAAAACCCAAGGCAAGGTTCGCATGATGGCGGACGGCAACGGAGCCTACACCAAACAACTCGGAATGGAATTCGACCTCACCGCTCGTGGTATCGGCGTGCGTTCCCAGCGCTATTCCATGCTGGTGGCGGACGGTGTCGTCAAGACCCTGAACCTGGAAGAGCCGGGCAAATTCGAGGTGAGCACCGCCGAGAAG
>JBKKAO010000618.1:0-6839 GCA_046714645.1 Burkholderiales bacterium
CGCTTGGGGTAATCGGCGCGGTCGTGGGCGCCGCGGCTTTCGTGGCGCGCTTGCGCCGAGGTCAATGAGGCCACTGCCACCTCGATCAAGTTGTCCAATTCCAGGGCTTCGACGCGAGCGGTGTTGAAGACCTTGCTTTGGTCCTTGATCTGCGTGCGTTGGGCGCGCTTGGAGATTTCCTTGATCTTCTCTACCCCTTCCTCCAGTAAGTCCGGGAAGCGGAACACGCCGCAGTGAGCCTGCATGGTTCGGCGCATGGCGGAGCCGACCTCGTGCACGCTCTCGCCCCCTTGTTGATTTTCCAGGCGGTCGAGCCTTGCCAGGGTGCGTTCGGCGGCGTCCGCCGGCAAATCCTTAAGGCCAGGGTTTTCTTGCAGAAACTTGATCACACTGTCCCCGGCGGACTTGCCGGACACCAGCAAGTCCGTAAGTGAGTTGGTGCCCAGCCGGTTGGCGCCATGCACCGAGGCACAGCCGCACTCCCCGGCCGCGTAAAAGCCCGCCACGATCGATTCCGGATTATCGTCCTTCGGTACCGCCACTTCGCCGTGATAGTTGGAGGGAATACCGCCCATCTGATAATGCACCGTGGGCACCACGGGTATGGGTTCGCGCACGGGATCGACGTTAGCGAACTTCTTGGCGATTTCGCGGATGCCGGGCAAGCGCTTCTCCACGACGTCCACCCCTAGGTGATCGAGCTTGAGCAGCAGGTAATCGGATTCCGGTCCGCAGCCGCGCCCTTCCTTGATCTCGGTGGCCATGGCGCGCGCGACCACGTCGCGGCTGGCCAAGTCCTTCATGGTGGGGGCATAGCGCTCCATGAAGCGCTCGCCATTTTTGTTGAGCAGATAGCCGCCTTCGCCGCGCACGCCCTCGGTGATGAGCACGCCGGCGCCCGCCACGCCGGTAGGATGGAATTGCCAGAACTCCATGTCTTCCAGCGGAATACCGGCGCGCGCCACCATGCCTAAGCCGTCGCCGGTATTGATGAAGGCGTTAGTGCTGGCGGAGAAGACCCGCCCTGCCCCGCCAGTCGCGAAGACGGTAGCGCGCGCATGCAGCACGTAGACCTCGCCCGTTTCCATCTCAAGTGCGGTGACGCCGAGCACCTGTCCGCTGGCATCGCGAATGAGATCCAAGGCCATCCATTCCACCAGGAAGTGGGTGTTGGCACGCAGGTTTCGTTGATAGAGCGTGTGCAACATGGCGTGCCCCGTGCGGTCCGCCGCGCAGCAACTGCGTTGCACGGGGCGCTCGCCGAAGTTCTGCGAATGCCCGCCGAAGGGGCGTTGGTAGACGGTGCCGTTGTCGTTGCGATCAAAGGGCATGCCGAAGTGCTCCAGTTCGATCACCGCTTGCGGAGCCATGCGGCACATGTACTCGATGGCGGCCTGGTCGCCAAGATAGTCCGATCCTTTGATGGTGTCGTACATGTGCCAGAGCCAGTTGTCTTCCCCCATGTTGCCCAGTGCCGCGCCGATGCCGCCTTGGGCGGCCACGGTGTGCGAACGCGTGGGGAACACCTTGGACAGCACCGCGACCTTGTATCCGGCCTCCGCGAGCTGCAGCGAGGCCCGCATGCCGGCACCGCCGGCACCCACGATCACCGCGTCAAAGCTTCGCTTCGGAAGTGCCATCTAAATACTCCACAGAATTTGAATGGACCAACCGGCGTAGCCCACCAGCGCCACGATCACCAGCACTTGCAACAGGAGGCGCAATCCGGTGGGTTGGATGTAGTCCATGAGAATGTCGCGCACGCCGATCCAGGCATGCCAGAACAAGCTGACGAGAAATACGAAGGTCACGGCCTTAACGCCTTCGTAGGCGAACAGCCCGCGCCAGGCTGCAAAATCATTCGGCGGGCAAACCAACAAGATGCCAAACATCCAAAGCGCATAAAGCGCCATCACCACGGCGCTCACGCGCTGGGCAAGCCAATCCTTTAACCCGTAATGCGCCCCGACCACCACGCGATTCACCATATGCGCGCTCCAAGAACTAGTGTGATCATCAGGCTCACTCCTAACACCACCCAACTGGTGGCTCGCGCCGTTTTCAGTTCGGTGCCCCAGTGCATATCCAGAGCAAGATAGCGGATACCCGCGCAGAAGTGATGCAAGAATCCCCATAGCAAGGCGATCAAGAGCAGCTTGAGCAACGGGTTAGCCAGGGCGTTCTGGAACTCCGCATAGCTCGCTTGCGAACTCACACTGGCTTGGAATAGACACAGTAGCAGGGGCAAAAACAAGAACAGCGCCGCCCCGCTAATCCGGTGCATGATGGAAATGACTCCCGGAAGGGGTAAGCGGATCTTCGTGAGATCGAGATGCTTGGGTCGCTTCTTCGGCACCGACACCCTCCTATTAGACATGCTTGTCACCCTCAATCGCGCAATAACGTCAGTTAATCTGGTTCCTGTAATGATGCAGCCGGGTATCGCAGTAGCTCATTCTCCATTCCATTGGCGTATCCCCGTAGGTCGTCGTGACCCGCTCGACCAACAAAAGGGGCAATCCGGGCGCCACCTTGAGCTGCTGCGCCACTTCGCCCATGGCATCTACCGCGCGGATGCGCTCATGGGCGTGTAGCGCGCGCACACCGAAAGCCCCCTCGTACATGCTGTAGAGCATGCACTCATGGCGCTCCACCAGAGCTTCGGACAGGCCTTTGAAAAGCGCCGCCGGTAGCCGCACTTCCTCAAAACACACGTCCTTGCCATTCAAGGACAAGCGCCTCTTGAGCTGCAGCACGGAGGCGCCACGATTGATCTGTAGGGCTTGGCGGCACTGGGCATCCGCCCGCACCCGCTCAAGGCTCACGAGCGCCGCCGTGAGGCTAGCGAGTTCCCCCTGGTCCGGCGTAATGCGCAAGAAGGGAAATTGCACGCGCTCTTCGGCATGGGAAGCCACGAAGGTGCCGCGTCCCTGGTGGCGAATGAGCAGTTTTTCTTCCGCCAGCTCGCTAATGGCCTTACGCACCGTGCCTTGGCTGGCGTTATACCGCTTCGCCAGGTCCAACTCACTGGGAATCGCCGCGCCGGGCTTCCACTCGGCGGCGACCAGGCTTTGCGTGATCAAGGCCTTAATCTGCCGGTAGAGCGGATGAAAAGCGGGGGAGTCGTTATTGGGCTTCATAGCACGACAACTATTTAGCACATTGTCCTACCGGAGTCTACGGAGTCTTATATAAGACAGAAGACTTTTCGTTGACACGCCGCATGAGGGTTCGCTACCATTTCACGGGTTGCGCCAGCGCAACACGCAGCGTGCCCGCATCTTGCATAGCCGCGGCCTCAACGCCGCCTTCGTCGAGTTGGCTTCGTCGATCACCCGTCAATCAAGCGAGATCACCCCATGAAAGCTCCTGTTAGAGTTGCGGTCACCGGCGCCGCCGGCCAGATTGGCTATAGCCTGCTGTTTCGCATCGCCAATGGCGAAATGCTCGGTGCCGACCAGCCGGTCATCCTTCAGCTCCTGGATATTCCCCAGTCCATGGCCGCGGTCAAGGGGGTCGTGATGGAACTGGAGGACTGCGCCTTCCCCTTGCTGCAGGGCATGGTGATAACCGATGATCCCAAGACCGCATTTCGGGATATCGATATCGGCTTGCTCGTAGGCGCTCGTCCGCGTGCCAAGGGTATGGAGCGCAAGGATTTGCTGGAGAGCAACGGCGCCATTTTCACCACCCAGGGCAAGGCTCTCAATGAAGCCGCCAAGCCAGATGTCAAGGTATTGGTGGTGGGCAATCCGGCCAACACCAATGCCTACATCGCCCTACGCAACGCACCCGATCTCAAGCGCGAGAGCTTCACGGCCATGATGCGCCTGGACCACAATCGCGCCCTCTCCCAAGTGGCCGCCAAGATCGGTAAACCCGTGGCCAGCCTGCGCAAGATCACCATCTGGGGTAACCACTCCGCCACCCAGTATCCGGACTTGTTCCAAGCCGAAGCCGATGGCGTGAAGGTATGGAGCACCATTAACGATCAGAGCTGGTTGGAAAACAACTTCATCCCCACCGTGCAAAAGCGCGGTGCCGCCATCATCGAAGCCCGCGGCTTGTCCAGCGCCGCCAGCGCGGCCAACGCGGCCATCGATCATGTGCGCGATTGGATCAAGGGTACGCGCGAGGGCGACTGGGTCTCCATGGGCGTTGCGTCGGACGGTAGCTATGGCATCCCCGAGGGGTGTATCTATGGTTACCCGGTCATCTGCAAAAGCGGCCGCTATGACATCGTGAAGGGAATTGCGCTGAGCGATTTCAGCAAAGCCCGCATGGAGGTCACGCACAGAGAACTCATCGAAGAGCGCGACGCGGTCAAACATCTACTGGGATAAAAATGATCACTGCTTCTGCAGGCGCCCGCTTCCGGCAAGCGGTTATCGAAGAGAAACCTCTTCAGGTCATCGGCGCCATCAACGCGTACCACGCCCGGCTGGCCGAACGCACCGGCTATCGCGCCATCTACCTCTCCGGGGGGGGTGTGGCTGCCGGTTCCCTGGGCTTGCCTGACCTGGGTATCAGTGCGCTGGACGATGTCCTCACCGACGTCCGGCGCATAACCGACGTGTGTAGCCTTCCCCTGTTGGTGGACGCGGACACCGGGTTCGGGGGCGCTTTCAACATCGCGCGCACCGTGAAGTCGCTCATCAAGTTCGGCGCCGGTGCCCTGCACATCGAAGATCAGGTGCAGTCCAAGCGCTGCGGACACCGGCCCAACAAGGAGATCGTGCCTCAGGACGAGATGGTGGATCGCATCAAAGCCGCCGTCGATGCGCGCACCGATCCGGACTTCGTCATCATGGCACGCACCGATGCGCTTGCCGTGGAAGGCCTGCAATGCGCCGTGGATCGCGCCTGCGCCTGCGTGGAAGCGGGCGCGGACATGATCTTCCCGGAAGCCATCACGGAGTTGGCGATGTACCAGACCTTCGCCGGCGCCGTAAAGGTTCCGGTGCTGGCCAACATCACCGAGTTCGGCGCGACGCCCTTGTGCACGGTGGAGCAATTGCGCTCCGCTAAAGTGAGCATCGTGCTCTACCCGCTCTCGGCCTTCCGCGCCATGAATAAGGCGGCGCTCAACGTGTATCAAAGCGTGCGCCGCGAAGGCACGCAGAAGAATGTCGTGGAGACCATGCAAACGCGCGCGGAACTCTACGACTTTCTCGACTATCACGATTACGAAAACAAACTCGATCAGCTGTTCGCCAAGGAAAAACAAAGATGAGTACGCAGACCCCGGCGCCCGACGCACCCAAGCCCAAGAAATCCGTTGCTCTGTCCGGCGTTGCGGCCGGTAACACCGCACTATGCACGGTGGGCCGCGCCGGTAACGACTTGCAATATCGCGGTTACGACATTCTCGACTTCGCGGACACCGCGCAGTTCGAGGAAGTGGCCTACTTGCTCATTCACGGCAAGCTGCCCAATGCGGCGGAACTCTCAGGCTACAAGCGCAGACTTAAAGCACTACGCGGATTGCCCGCCACCGTGCAAGATATCCTCGAATGCATTCCGGCCAACACTCATCCCATGGATGTATTGCGCACGGGCTGCTCCGCCATGGGTTCCGTCCTGCCGGAGCCAGAGGACCACAAACTCTCGATCGCGCGCGATATCGCGGACCGCTTGATCGCGAGCTTCGGCTCGATGCTGCTCTACTGGTATCACTATTCGCACTCCGGCCACCGCATCGAGGTGGAAACCGACGACGATTCCGTCGGCGGCCATTTCCTCCATCTGCTGCACGGCAGGCCACCCTCCGCGCTGTGGGAGCGCGCCATGCACACTTCGCTCATTCTTTATGCCGAGCATGAATTCAATGCATCGACATTTACCGGCCGGGTGATCGCCGGCACGGGCTCCGACATGTACTCCGCCGTTACGGGAGCCATCGGCGCGCTGAAGGGCCCCAAGCACGGCGGCGCCAACGAGTTCGCCTTCGATGTGATCGGCCGTTACGACACGCTTGACGAAGCGGAAGCGGACATCATCCGCCGTATTGCCGAGAAGCAGATCATCATCGGTTTCGGCCATCCTGTGTACACCACCGGCGACCCGCGCAACAACGTCATCAAAGAGGTTGCCCGCCGCCTATCGCGGGACGCCAGCGACATGAAGCTCTATGAAATTTCCGAGCGCATCGAGACCGTCATGTGGCGCGAGAAGAAAATGTTCCCCAACTTGGATTGGTACAGCGCCACCAGCTACCACATGATGGGTGTGCCCACGCCGATGTTCACCCCGGTCTTCGTCATCAGCCGCACCGCCGGCTGGTCCGCCCACGTCATCGAGCAACGCATCGATGGCAAGATCATCCGGCCCAGCGCCAATTACACAGGACCGGAGAATCTGAAGTGGGTGCCTATTGAAGAGCGGTGAGGCATTCTGGGTGAGGCGTGAGGCGTAAACCCAGGTTTCGCGCTTTTGATCTTGCGCCTCTCGCCTAACGCCTCACGCCTCACCATTCCCCTAACCACTACCCTATCGCATGTCCGCCCATATCTCCAACGTCCGCCCCAAACCCGACAACGTCCTAACCGACATCGCCCACTATGTTTCCACGTATCAGATCAAGAGCAAAGAAGCTTTTGACACGGCGCGCTATTGCTTGATAGATACCCTGGGGTGCGGCTTTGAAGCGCTGGAGTATCCGGCGTGCACGAAACTTCTTGGGCCCGTGGTGCCCGGTACGGTGGTGCCCCAAGGGGCCAAGGTGCCCGGCACGTCCTTCCAACTGGATCCCATTCAAGCGGCCTTCAACATCGGTGCCATGATCCGTTGGTTGGACTTTAACGACACCTGGCTCGCCGCCGAATGGGGGCATCCATCCG
>JBKKAO010000619.1:0-3352 GCA_046714645.1 Burkholderiales bacterium
TCGCTGAACAGCAATCCCTGTGGAGGTGACTCGGCGGCGAACAGCGCGGCATCGATAATCGCCGATAGCTTGGCGTGCAGCTTGCCATCGTCAGAAACGAAGGCCAGCCTATCACTCAGGGTATCGAGATAGTCTTGCGCGAGTGCCGGCGCCCAGGGGCAAAGGGCAAGCATTGCGACTACTCGCAGGCAGCAATAACCATGGGGCCTCGCCAGGGTACTCATAATGGCGAATCTTGTGCGCACATGACACGAAAGGCGGGCACGGGTTGCGAGAATCCTTTCAATACGAGCGGCTGCAAAGGTTCACAGGAGAATGCACTACCGATTTTTACGCGGGTCTCCTCGTCCATCAGAATCTGGCCAGCCTGCGCCGAACTGCACAGCCTAGCCGCCAAGTTCACCCGCTCGCCGACGACCGTATAGTCGCTGCGGCTCTCCGCGCCGATACATCCCGCCACCATCTTGCCGGTGGCAATGCCGATGCCGATGCGAAGCGGCTCGGCGGCCTTGACGTTCATCCGCTCGCGCTCGCGCATCATCGCGCAAGCGCAACGCACCGCCCGTTGTGCATCGTCGCCATAGCTCTTCGGTGCGCCGAACAGCGTCATGATGGCATCCCCGGCGAACTGGTTGATCACCCCCCGGTGCGCTTGCACGATGCGCGTAAGCGCGCCCATGTGATGATTCAAGATCTCGATGACCTCGGCCGGATCCCGCCCCACGGTCATGGCTGTATAACCTCGAATGTCGCAAAAGATGACGCTCACCTCGCGCAACTCGCCACCCAAACGCACCCGGCCCGCGATCAGTTCCTCCGCGACTTGAGGATCGGTGACTTGCTGCAACACGGAGTGATAGCGGTCCTTGAGCGCGAGTCCGGCCGTCATCTCGTTAAAGGACTCCGCCAGGGTGTTCATCTCCCGCGTGGAAGAAGGCGGCAGCTTCACCTCATAGTTCCCAGTTCTTACCTTCTGCGTGGCGGACACGAGATCCGCCACCGGCTGTGCCAATTGCCGAGAGAGTCTCGATCCCAGCAGCCCTGCCAAGACCAGCGCCGCGACCCCTGTGAGCACGATGCGAAGCGCGAGCGTGCGTTGCTGCGATTGAAATTCAGCCAGGGAAAAGATCGAGACGAGAAAGGCGGGTGGATAGGATGATTCTTGATTAAGAAGATATCGCTCAAACCGATAGGTGCCACCTTCCACCTGAAACTGCCCTCCCTGCGAGGCCAAGCTTTGCGTTGCCCGCAGCGTACTCAATAGTGCGCGATCCACTTCGGGGGGGAATCCGGCTCCAATTAATCGCTCGTTCATCCAAAGGCCCGAGAGAAGACCGTGCACTGGCTGCCGACCCGTGCCCTCGGGTGTCAGTTTATTCATGCGTTGCCCGAGGATCAGCGTCCCGACGGTGGCCTCGAAATTGGAAATCGGGCTGGCCAATATCCTGAATAGCCCGGCATCTTCACCTTCACCGATTTGGAGAAAGCCGATTTGCACATTCGCGGCTCCTTGGCCTTGCCCCAGCTTGCTTGGGATCATCTTGCCATGCATCGCCTGAGTCCCCACCAACCCGGCGCGTCCGTCCCGAGGCGGCGAAATCATCTGTCCCCTGGCGTTTAGCAACCGAAAAAAAGCGACTTCGCCCATGCGCAGTTCATCGGCGGCGATTTTGTACACTTCAGCGTCGTCTTCCTCCAATGCCGCGAACAGCCGTACGGAGTTCGCCAACTGCCCGGCCTCTTGTGCCGCCACAGCCAGCCGAGTGTCTTGCTCTTGTTGAAAGGCGTTCAGGCGCTGGCGAAACAGATCATCCACCACCTGCTGAAAGGAAGCGCTGTTCTGCCGCTGGGCGATGAAGAGACTTGCCGCCGTGGTTATCACGACGATACTCAGGATCGCTTGCAGGAGCTTGGCGCGAAAACTCATGCTTCAACGTGCGAGATTCACGTTGATGATTTTCCCTTCGGCGATGCTGACGCGCGACTCCAGCGTCACCTCGGACGGAAGAAAAGCCTTCAGGCGGTATTCGCCAGCGGGAATATTACTCAGCTCGAAATGCCCTTGCGCGTCGGTTGCAATGAACCAAGGCGTGTCCAGCACCAGCAGTAAGCTGCGCATGTGCTTATGGATCTCGCAGTAGATCTTGACCAGTCCGGGTTTGTCGAATGTAACCGTTGGACTTGTCTCGTCCTTGCGAAAGCGTCCTAGGTCGAATCGCTTGGCGCGCGAGTAAGAAAAGACGTTATGAAACTCGTCATCCCGATTCGGAAACATCACCCGGCCGCCGGTCTGAACTGCGCTCACCCCAGGACGGAATTGGTAGCCCGCTTGGCCGATTCGCCGCACTTGATCCGCGTCCGGCTTTGGATACTTCCCGTCTTCCCTCTCCAGATACACAATGGCAAGTTGCGGGTCCGGTGGCTGCACCGGATTTTTCGTTTGCGCCTTATAGCCAGGACCAGTGGCGGGTTTCATGGACTCGATAATTACCATTCCCTGTACCGTCCCGCCGGCCAGCACATTGCTATGCCATGCGCTTACAACCCCTGCGGCAATCAAAAAGTGGGATAAAAATCTCATGACTACGAGTTCGCAATTAGTGGGAAGTGCAACCGCGTGAACCACGATTTCCAGAATTCCGTGTGCAATGTAAGGCGAGGAAATCCACTCGGCCGGATCGCAGTATCACGGGTTCATTCAACCCGGTCAAACATGGGCCTGGCGAATTTTAGCGTCAAGCCGAACGAAACTTGAAAGGTACGCCGGTCTGTACAATCAGGCACCGCGTCGCGGGTATCTTCCCCCTTCGCAAAGGACGGCAGAAAAGTGTGGGAACATTGCCGGTGATACCAAAAAGAAGTCCTCATGGTGCCTATCGTCAACATTGAAGACCTACGCCAACTTGCGCGTGGATATCTTCCCAAAGCCGTTTTCGATTTTGTCGATGGCGGTAGGCAATTGGATAGCGCGGTATCGGCCGTTTCGGCACTGCCATCCATCGTGGATGCCGTTGGAGACCGCGCGGAAGTGATTCTAGACGGCGGTGTGCGTAGAGGCATCGATGTAGTGAAGGCGCTATGCCTCGGCGCGCGCGCCTGCATGGTGAGCAGGCCTTTTCTTTACGGGCTCGCGGCGAAGCGGGCGTGGAGAAAGTCATCCAGATTTTCCGGCATGAGACCGACTCTGCCATGCTGCTTCTTGGCCAATCCTCTCTTCAGAGTCTGAATCGAAGGCTTCTCACTGGAATCTGATGCTGCGCACTCGCCCGCACCTTACCGGCGAGCGGGTGGATGCCGCCAATCCCAGGGGGGCATCGGCCGCCGCATTCGCCACAACCCCAGGCGCTTTGCC
>JBKKAO010000620.1:0-3397 GCA_046714645.1 Burkholderiales bacterium
TCGTAGCGGATCGCGACCGCGAAATGGGTCGGGTTCATGACCACGAAATCGGCTCGGGGCACGGCGGTGATGCTGTTGCGTTGCGCTGCTTCGCGTTGGCGTGTGCGCAGTTTTCCCTTGACCAGCGGATTTCCGTCTGATTCCTTGTGCTCCTGTTTGAATTCCTGGTGCGACATTTTTAGCCGCGACTTGTGCAGGAATTTTTGCAGAGGAACGTCGGTCGCCGCCACGACCAGCACGACCAGCAACAGCAACGCCAGGCCTTCGGTCAGCCAGCGGTTCAGGTGCGCAAGCGCGGCCGCGGAAGGCTGCATGATCAAGGCCACCACCGATTGAGAAGTGGAACTCAGGTACACCGTCCCGACCACGCTAAGAACGGTGACGATCAGCAGCATTTTTGCAACTTCGGCCAGTTTTTCCTTGGTGAACAACCGGCCGAGTCCGGCAAGGTGATCGAGCCGGCTCAAGTCGGGAAAGATCGGCTTCACGCTGCGGACCCAGCCGCCAACCGCGACGGTACTGAGGATCACCGCGACCATTACCACAGCCGCGAAGGCCGTGCACCCCACCAGGCCCAAAAGCGCCATCTCCTGCAAGCGGTCGAGCATGGTCTGCGGCTGCATCACCACGGCTGCATCGAAGGACAACTGGCGCGATAGGTCCAGTTTGAGTCGGTCGAACATGAAGGGCGCCAAGGCCGACAACGCCACGGCGCCGGTTCCCAATACCGCCAAGTGCGACAGGTCGCGCGACCGCGTAACCTGTCCGTCCGCGACCGCGCGCTGGAGCTTGCGCTCGGAGGCGGGTAGATTGCGATCCTGGCTGCTGGATTCCATAACTCGGGGGAAGTTGGCTTCCGACGATTGTCATGAAGCGGTGAGAAAACTAAGGACTGAAAAGGCGGTGGATGACCGCGCAGTTGGCGCTGTTTGTTATTCGCTTATTCCGAGCCGCAGTACTAGCCAAAAATATTTGAAATTTGAATACGGCGGTGTCGCAGCTATTGGCGAATCAGTTTGTCGATAGCACCCAGGAGTTGCTGCACCGGATAGCCTTGGATTGTGGTTTGACGGTGCGAGACGCTGTCTTCGTAGGCGAACATCTTGCCGTCGATTCGGTAGTGCCCTTGCCATCCAATGGCGAAGCTGGTGTCTGTCTCTTCTATGTGCACGGCCAGCGGGTCTCCCGCGAAGGCCAGTCTGGTGGCGAGTTGCTCTGCCGGCTCCAGCATCCAGGCATCGCCCGTGTCGGTTGAGAAGAATACGAGTGGCCCTATGCTGACGATGCGTGCGTCATGCTCAGCCGCGCGATGCTGGATCAAGCGAACCTCTTTGGCAAGGTGCAAACTCTGCGGTGATCGCCGCGCGGTTGTTGCCCTATCGCCAGTCTTGCGTTGAGTCATAGAGTCTCAATCCTTGTGCAAGGGCCCTGCAACCGACGGTGGTCATTGGAGAGCGAATCCGTCGAGGAGAGGGCAAATGGAACTCTTTACCAAGCTGTTCGCCAGCCTGATGGTGTTTGTATACCACTGCTTTGACCGTATTGTCATCCACGGCTACCTGAGCGCCCTGACGCGGCCCGAGCAAGTGGTCTACTTCTTCCGCAACATCGTGGGCGTGCAGGCCGTGGACAAAGAGGTGCTGAGCCGGCGCACCGGGGAGTACCAGGATTGGGTAGAGGCCTTTGCCCGCAATCACGCAACGCCTATCGAGTGGGCCGAAAAGGGTGTGCGCAAGGAAGACTACGTTCAACGTTGGCTGCGCTCGATGGTGCGCTCGCGGCGCTACGGCGTGTACTTCATCTTCAAGAGCATGGAGCAGGGGCCAACATTTCGCTGCACGGTGCCCAAGTATCCGACCCGCGACCCCCATCACCGCATCCTGGCCCCGCAACGCAGCCGTTTCACGCACTACTACTTCTACATCCGCGACGAGACCCTGGGGCCCATTGCCATGCGCGTGGGCTCATTCTTTCCGTTCCAGGCCACCTACTACCTCAACGGCCACTCGTTCATCGAGCAGGAACTCAACCGCGCCGGGATCGGCTTTCGCAAGAACGACAACGCCTTCCTGGCAGTGGACGATCCGGCCGCCCTGCAGGCCGCGGCCGACCGGCTCAGCCCCGTTCTCATCCGTGAACGCCTGGACTACTGGACGCTGCTGCTGGGGCCCAAGTTCTCCGCCCAGGAGCGCGAGCGCGTCAACCTGCGCCGCTTCTACGCCATCAACCAGATCGAATACTGCCGCAACTTCATCTTCAAGCGCCACTTTTCGATCCACAAGATCTTCGAGCGCAGTTGCGAGTTGGGGCTGTGGCGGCTCTCGGCCGACAAGATCTCTGAGATCTTCGGTACTCGCATCACCAAAAAACTCCACGGCAAACTCAGCACCACCCTGGAGCGGGTCGAGCACGGGCACCATGTCTTTCGCGCCTATTGGAAGCACGCCTTCGTCAAACAGTACGAGAAGTTCGCGACCTTCTTGCGCAACGAGGTCTGCTCCAACAATCTGGCGGACTTCGACCTGCGCAAGGGTCTCGAACATCTCGGCGACGTGCGCGAGAAGTTCCTGGGCATCACCGAGCGTTTCGCCACCTTCCAGGCCCGATGCCTGAACGCGCATGTGGACTTCCCCCTGTTGCAGCGCCTGGCGCTACCCATCACTGTTGGCAGCGCCAAGTATCCCGGAATCAAGATCCAAGACACCCGCATGATTCGCCTGATGCAAGTGCTGCTGCATGCCGGCACAACCGTCGGGGGCTGGCGCGCCCAGCAACTCCACGAGGTCATCTTGACCAGCTTTGGCCTGAGCGACAAACGCTACGGCCTGAACCAGCTCAGATACGACTTGCGCAAGCTGCGCGCCCACGCACTGCTCGAACGCGACAACAAGCGATACGCCTACCGACTCACCGACAAAGGGGTAAAGGTGGCAACGATATTCGTGCTCTTTCACCAGCGCCTATGCGGTCCGCTTGCCAACAGCCTCTTTCATCACCGTCCAGACGCCGCCTTCCTGCCCGACAGCAAACTCGAAGCGGCCGTGCACAAAGCGGACGACTCCATCCGCAAGGTCATTCAACTCATCGAAACCCCCTGAATTTGTTGTACAGCTTCTGTTCAACAAAGAATGCGCAAGAATCTAATGGCGACCGGGTCGCAGGCAGATGGCAGGATGCACAAAATTGCCCCATGCCCGGATAGATCTGCAGGCCCATGGAGCTAATCGTTGCGCGTCCCGAAGGGCTATATTGCCCTCCGGGCGGTTTTTTCATCGACCCCTGGCAGCCGGTGGACCGGGCGGTCATAACGCACGGCCACGGTGACCATGCGCGTAGCGGCAATCACCACTATCTGGCGGCCACACCAGGAGCCGCAATCTTGCGCAAACGCCTGGGA
>JBKKAO010000621.1:0-5272 GCA_046714645.1 Burkholderiales bacterium
GCTCCCGAGAGCATCACCGAGGCGATCTACCGGCATACCCTTGAGATTCGGGAATACAAGACTACCGGCACGCCCGATGCCGATCTTTCCCGCATCGCCACCACGACAATAGGCCCAATGCGGGTCGAAGTCATCGACCCGGTGGCGGATTACGCGTCGCTCATGGAGCGATTGTTTGATTTCGAGCGTATTCGAACATTGCTCGCGCAGGGTGCTTTTCGCATTCGCTTCGATGCCATGCACGCGGTCACCGGACCCTATGCGAAGGTCATTCTCGAAGGCAAGCTGGGGGCACCTCCGGGCAGCGTGATGAACGGGGTCCCGCTTCCCGATTTCGGCGGCGGACATCCCGACCCCAACCCGGTCCATGCTCACGAACTCATGGACCACATGTTCTCAGACACCGCGCCCGGCTTCGGTGCTGCATCGGATGGAGACGGCGACCGGAACATGATCCTGGGCCGGCGCTTCGTGGTAACACCCAGTGACAGCGTGGCGGTATTAGCGGCCAATGCCCACTGGGTCCCGGGTTATGCGAAGGGCCTGGCCGGGGTGGCGCGTTCCATGCCGACCAGCCGCGCTTTGGACCGGGTCGCGCAGGCGCTGGGAATCACGTGCTACGAAACGCCCACGGGATGGAAGTTCTTCGGCAACTTGTTGGACGCCGGCAAAGCCACGCTCTGCGGGGAAGAAAGCGCGGGTACCGGTTCCGACCACATTCGAGAAAAGGACGGTCTTTGGGCGGTGCTGTTTTGGCTCAACGTCTTGGCCGCCTTGGAAAAGCCTGTTGAAACCATCGTGCGCGAGCACTGGGGCCGCTTTGGTCGCAACTACTATTCGAGGCACGACTACGAAGGCGTGGACGTCTCGGCGGCCACCCAGATCATGGACCATCTGCGCAATTCGCTGCCAACTCTGACCGCGAAGCACTATGGAGAGTTTGTTGTCGGCAGCGCCGATGATTTTTCCTATACCGACCCGGTGGACGGATCGAGCACCACGGGGCAAGGAATCCGTATCGGATTTACCGACGGGTCCCGGATCGTTTACCGGCTCTCCGGAACCGGCACCGAGGGCGCGACCTTGCGAGTGTATCTGGAACGCTACGAGGCCCATCCTGCCAGGCACGACCTCGAAACACAAAGCGTCCTTGCAGGCTTGATCTCGGCGGCAGATGAGATCGGCCAGATCGAGAAAACAACAGGACGCGCCAAGCCGACGGTGGTAACGTAATCACGTAACGCCAAACACGAGGGGACCATGACACCGGAAGTTCTTGCACGGCAACATCTGCCTAAGCGCGCGTTAGCCCTCGTGCTGGCTGGTGGCCGTGGCAGTCGTTTGAAGCAACTCACCGATAATCGCACCAAGCCTGCGGTGTATTTCGGCGGCAAGTTTCGTATCGTCGATTTTGCCTTGTCCAATTGCCTGAATTCAGGCATCCGGCAAATCGGCATGGTGACCCAATACAAGTCCCACAGCCTGTTGCGCCACCTGCAGCGCGGGTGGTCCTTTCTCAAGTCCGAGATGAACGAGTTCATCGACTTGCTCCCGGCGCAGCAGCGGGTGGATGAAGATTCCTGGTATCGGGGTACCGCGGACGCGGTGTTCCAGAACTTCGACATCATCAAGAACCACAATCCGGAGTTTGTCGTCGTGCTCGCAGGCGACCACATTTACAAAATGGACTACTCGCACATGCTCGCCCACCATGTCGAGCAAGGCAGCGAATGCACGGTGGCGTGCATCGAAGTCCCGCTCGCGGATGCCACCGCCTTCGGCGTGATGGCCGCGGATGCAACCGGGCGCATCACCGATTTCGCCGAGAAGCCGGCGAATCCTCCCTCCATGCCCGGCAATCCAAATTGTGCGCTGGCCAGCATGGGTATCTATGTATTTAATGCACGGTATCTTTACGATGCGCTCACGCGAGACCTCGCGGATCCTACTTCCAGCCACGATTTCGGCAAAGACATCATTCCGCGCGCGGTGAGCCAAGGGATAGCCCTCGCGCATCCCTTCGACGAGAGCTGCGTCACCAGCGATGCCACCAAGGCACCCTACTGGCGCGACGTCGGGACCCTTGACGCCTACTGGGAAGCCAACATCGATCTGACGGCGGTCGACCCCGCGCTCGATATGTATGACACCACCTGGCCCATCCTAACCTATCAGGAGCAGTTGCCGCCCGCCAAGTTCGTGTTCAATGTGGAGGGCCGGCGCGGAATGGCGGTGGACTCCTTGGTATCGGGGGGCTGCATCATCTCCGGCGCCATGCTCGACCGCACGTTGCTGTTTTCGAAGTGCCGCATCAATTCCTATAGCAAGCTCGATCAAGCGGTGTTATTGCCCGACGTCATCGTGGGAAGGCACGCTCGCCTCACGCGCGTAGTGATCGACAAGGGCTGCCGAATTCCGGAAGGCTTGGTGGTGGGCGAAGATCCGGTGGAGGACGCGAAGCGATTCGAGCGCACGGACAACGGTATTACCTTGATTACTCAAAGGATGCTTGCCCGCCTTGAGTAGTTTGAACAAGTTCTAAAATGAGCGTCGCGAGCGGTGGCAAGGTAAGCTCGATCGAGCAGGGCCTGCCATGTGCAGAGACGTCTTGCGCATGGACTCCGCCCTTCGGATTCCCGGCATTGCTGCCGCCATAGTAGACCGAGTCGGTATTAATGGCTTCCCGGTACTGCCCCAGCCTGGGTACGCCAATGCGGTAATTTAAGCACGGCACCGGCGTGAAGTTGCAGACCGTGACGATGAACTCATCACGTGTCTCCCCGTACCGGAGGAACGACAGCACGCTGTGATCGCGATCGCTGTGATCGATCCACTCGAAGCCGCGAGAGTCGAAGTCCAATTGATGCAAAGCCGCCGTGCGCCGGTACACCTGATTCAGATCGCGCACCAGGGTCTGCACCCCCGCGTGCGCGGGATCTCGCAATAGGTGCCAATCCAAACTGCGGTCGTAATTCCACTCGGCTTGCTGGGCGAACTCCGCGCCCATGAACAGCAGTTTCTTTCCGGGATGGGTGTACATGAACGCCAAATACGCGCGCAGGTTCGCGAACTTCTGCCAGCGATCACCGGGCATCTTGGCGAGCAACGAACCTTTGCCGTGCACCACTTCATCATGGGAAAGCGGTAGCACAAAATTTTCGTTGAAGGCGTAGATCAGGCCGAAAGTCAGCTCGTCGTGATGGAACTTGCGATGCGCGGGGTCTCGCCGCAGGTACTGCAGGGTGTCATGCATCCACCCCATGTTCCATTTGTAGTGGAAGCCCAGTCCGCCCATGTCCGGCGGACGCGATACCATGGGCCAGGCGGTGGATTCTTCCGCCACGGAGATGGCTTCCGGGCGTTCGGTGCCGATGATTTCGTTGGTGCGGCGCAGAAAGGCAACGGCTTCCAAGTTCTCTCGGCCACCTTGATAGTTTGGCACCCATTCGCCAGGATCGCGGCTGTAGTCGCGGTAGAGCATGGACGCTACGGCGTCGACGCGAAGCCCGTCCACGCCGTAGCGCTCCATCCAATACAACGCGTTGCCCACCAGGTAATTGCGCACCTCGTGCCGGCTGTAGTTGTAGATGAGCGTATTCCAGTCCTGATGAAAGCCTTCGCGTGGATCTGCGTATTCATACAGATGCGTGCCATCGAATTTTCCAAGTCCGTGCGGGTCCGTAGGAAAATGGCCCGGCACCCAGTCGAGCAACACACCGATGCCTGCCTCGTGGCAAGCCGACACGAAATGGCGGAAATCTTCCGGGGCACCAAAACGGCTCGTCGGCGCATACAGTCCCACCGGCTGATAACCCCAGGATCCATCGAAGGGGAATTCACTGATGGGTAACAACTGGACGTGGGTAAACCCCATGTCCTTGACGTAGGGGATCAGCGTGGCTTCGAACTCGGCCCAATTCAGAAAGCGATCGTCCTCCGGCTTGCGCCGCCATGAGCCCAAGTGGACCTCATAGACCGACACCGGCGCGTTGAGCCCATTGGCGCGCCGCCGTGCCTCATCGCCGGGCGGGATCAACGGTGGAAGCGGATGGACGATGGAAGCGGTGGAGGGACGTACTTCGGATCGAAAGGCATAGGGATCCGCCTTCAGCGGCATCAGATGCCCGTCGGCGGACTTGATTTCGTATTTGTAATGCGCACCGGGGTTCACCCCGGGCAGAAAGATCTCCCACACACCACATTCGCGGCGCAAGCGCATCGGATGGCGCCGCCCATCCCAATGATTGAAGTCACCCACCACGCTCACGCGCCGGGCAGTGGGCGCCCAGACGGCGAAGGACGTACCTTCCGCGCCGTCAAGCATCCTCGCATGCGCGCCGAGTCGTTCATAAGGCCGGTAGTGCGTGCCTTCCGCCAATAGCCATACGTCCGTCTCACCCAGAATAGGTGGAAAGCGATAGGGATCTTCCATCTGGCTCTCGCCGCTTTCCCACTTCACGCGCAAACGGTAAGTGAAACGCTCACGGCAACCAGGGATCGATCCGGAGAACACGCCATCGGGATGCAATGCCGCGAGCTCAGCGAGCGTTTCGCCGTTGCCGTAATCCACGACGGCGACTTCGCGCGCGCCAGGAAGAAATGCGGTTACGCGGAACGTGCCGCGCTCGTCTTCGTGCAATCCGAGCACCGAAAACGGATCGGGATGATCGCCATACACGAGGGCGTCGATGTCCTGAGGATTCAGCAAGGGTGTTCTACCGGACGCGATGAAGCAATGTCCGTGATTATGATCTCCTTCCAAGCGGGCGGTATTGACCTCGGAGGCGAGCCTCAGTGAAGTGCGAGACCACGCGAAAGCGGTATTTGGTCATACCGGCGAATGCGGTCTTCCAGATCGGCGATATGCTGCGCCTGGGCAAGATAGTGTTCGCGTTCGCGCACCTCGGCTTGCGCGGACCAGGCGATGATGCGGCCGTAAAGGGTGCGCAGCCAGGTCTCCAGTCTGCTGAGACCGCGTGCACGACGACCGCGCTCGACCCTCATGGTGCTACGCACCAAAACCGCCTTGAACATGGCGTATCCGGCGCCATAGGCTGACGCGCCCCATGCGCTAGTCCCGGCCAGAATGAAGTCGAAAGGGGTATTCCAAAGATGTTTCGGTTTCATTGCAACATATTGACAAAACAACATAATATAGTGAGAAACGATAAGATAACGGCGGTACTCACTAAGTTCCAATCGTATTTTTAGATGATGTGCATCGGTTCTGCTTATCCGCGAATAAGCTGATGGTGCAGTGCACTATTTCCAG
>JBKKAO010000622.1:0-8063 GCA_046714645.1 Burkholderiales bacterium
GTTGGTTAGAATACCGGCCTGTCACGCCGGGGGTCGCGGGTTCGAGTCCCGTCCACTCCGCCAGCATCACAAAAAGGCGAACGCAAGTTCGCCTTTTTTTGTTTCGAAGCTTTGAGTCAAGCCTGACCACATTTACCATGACCCCCAGGGGAAAGGATCGGTTCGATGTTTGATCTGGTCGCAAAGAAAAAACGACTTGTTCAGATCGTTATCGTACTCATCACGCTGCCGTTCGCATTCTTCGGCATAGAGTTCTATTCCCGGGGCGTGGATCCGACCGATCAGGTGGCGGTCGTTGGCGATGACATCATCACTCCCAACGAGTTTGGAGTCGCGCTGCGAGATCGGCAAGAGCAACTCCGGCAGATGATGCAGGGGAAAGCGAGTTCCGAGATTCTGAACGGTCCGGAAATCAAAAATCAGGTAGTGGAGCAGCTTATCGAACAGCGGCTCATGTTGGCGAGCGCGGCCAAGGCGCGATTAGGTGTTTCGGATCTTCAGCTTCGCGATATGATCCAGCAAGTGCCTGCCTTCAAGGACGAGGCGACAGGCAAGTTCTCGAAGGAGCGTTACGAGTTGTTGCTCCAAACCCGAGGCTTGAACACAGATATGTTTGAATCGAATCTCCGCCGTGAGTCGCTCATGGCGCAATCTCGAGACTCGGTAGCCGCCACCGGTTTCTTGCCCAAGACGATCACCGAACGGCTTTCCAAGATACGCCGCCAGCAGCGCGAAGTGAGCCAGAGCATCATCTCTCCCATGGACTTCTTGCCGCAGGTCAAATTGGCGGACAATGAGGCTAAGCAGTACTACGATAACAACCCTGCGGCTTACACCTTGCCGGAACGCGCCCGCGTGGAATATGTCGTGTTGTCCTTGGAGGTGTTGCAAAAGCAAGTGGTGCTGAAAGAAGAGGATATTCAAAAGTACTACCAAGAAAATCTTGGGCAATTTGAACAGGCGGAAGAACGGCGTGCCCGGCATATTCTGCTTGCCGTGGACACAAAGGCGAGCGCCGGTGTAAGAGCCAAAATCAAATCCCAGGCGGTGGACCTACTCGCTGAAACGAAGAAAGACGGAGCGGATTTCGCGGAACTGGCCAAGAAGAATTCGCAAGATCCGGGCTCCGCGCCTGAAGGTGGCGATCTGGGTTTCTTCGGCAAGGGACGTATGGCGAAATCCTTCGATGAGACAGTGTTCGCCATGAAGGCCGGAGATATCGTGGGACCTGTGGAAACTCAGTACGGTTACCACATCATCCGCTTGGAAGAGATCAAGGCAGGTAAACGGCAACCTCTCGAGGAAGTGCGAGCCAAGATCGAGGAGGAAGTAAGGAAGAACGCGGCGGGCCGGGAATACGCGGAGAAAGCGGAACAACTGAGCAATCTAGTCTACGAACAGTCCGATAGCCTGAAGACTGCCACCGACACCCTGAAGCTCAAGATTGAACAAAGCGGATGGATGACCAAGGACCGATCGGATGTCCCCATGCTCAATAACGACAAACTCCTCAAGGCGATTTTCTCCGATGAGGTGGTCAAGAATAAGCGCAACACCGAAGCGGTAGAAGTGGCCCCGAGCACCCTTGTGGCGGCGAGGGTCGTGGAACATATCGCGCCGGCTCGGCAGCCCTTCGAAGTGGTCAGTGAGCTTATTACGGAGCAGCTCAAGGCGAAGAAAGCGACGGAGTTAGCGAAGAAGGATGGCGCCGAAAAACTCGCGCGGCTGAAGAAGGGCGAAGCTGTGCCTATGTCATGGTCCCCAGACCAAGCGATCTCGCGGGAGAAACCGCAAGGCCTATCGCCGGAAGCTGCCCAGGTGGTTTTTCAGGCCGATATCTCGAAATTACCTGCCTACGCCGGATTCAGCGGAGCGGATGGGCGTTATGTGATTTTCCGTGTGGGCAAGGTGCAGGACCCAGCTGCGACGAATACGGACGCGGACACGGAACTCTCCAAGCAGATCTCAACGCTGCTCGGCAGGGAAGCGCAAGCAGCGCGCGTCAACAGCCTGCGTGGAAAAATTAAGGTCATCGTTAACAAGGACCGTTTCGACAAAGGCTAATCGCCGCTGGCCCCTGAGAAGGCGGTAACGTGGAAACCGGAATCCACGTACAAGATGTCCCCAGTTACGCCGCTGGCGAGATCGCTCAGCAAGAAAGCTGCGGCGTTTCCGACCTCCTCGATGGTGGTGTTACGCCGTAGAGGTGTGGCCTTCTCAGTAGTGGCGAGCATCTTCCCAAATCCGCTGATCCCGGCTGCCGCCAGCGTCTTGATGGGCCCTGCCGAGATCGCATTCACGCGAATTCCGCGCGGCCCCAAACTAAAGGCTAAATAGCGTGTGTTGGCTTCCAAGCTGGCTTTGGCCAAGCCCATCACGTTGTAGTTCGGCATAGCGCGTTCGGCGCCCAGGTAGGTGAGCGAGAGCAGGGACGCCTTGCGTGCGTCCATCATGGGTAACGCGCCCCGAGCGAGCGCGGTGAAACTGTAGGAGCTGATGTCGTGGGCGATACGAAAGGCCTCTCGTGTGGTGCCTTCCAGAAAATCGCCTGCCAGCGCTTCGCGCGGAGCGAAGGCGATGGAGTGCACCAGGCCATCGAGCCCGTCCCAACTCTTGCCCAGACCCGAGAATAGGGCGTCTATTTCCTCGTCCATCGCGACGTCGCAGGGAAAGACCAGGGCCGATCCAAACTCCTGAGCCAGTTCCATCACTCGATCCCTTACGCGCTCGCCTTGATAGGTGAAGGCCAGTTGTGCTCCTTCGCGACGAGCAGCTTCAGCGATGCCGTAGGCGATGGATCGGTTGCTCAGTAGACCGGTAATCAGAATTTTCTTATCTTGTAGAAATCCCATGGATGGCTCCGTTGAAGGCGCGGCGATTATAGCCATCCTGGTGCGGGTCTCGCCGAGATCTATTCATCGTGCGCTTTCCGGTACACTGAAATCACCATGAAGCTACGAGTGATGTTGTTAGCGGCCGCTGCCGTGCTCAGTGCGTGCGGGTCGCCTTGGAACAATCCTTATCCCGGCGCACAGCGCGGCCAGAACATTCTGTACTCCACCTTCTCCGAGCGGCCCAAGCACCTAGACCCGGTGCAATCCTATTCGGAGAACGAATACCTTTTCATCGCGCAGATCTATACGCCGCCGCTTCAATATCACTACCTTAAGCGGCCTTACGAACTAATTCCTTTCGCCGCGGAATCCGTACCGCAACCTCGCTATTTCGATCGTGAGGATCGCGAGTTGGCCAAGGATGCGAGTGCGCGTGACATCGCCTATAGTTTGTATGAGATCAAGATCAAACCCGGCATGCGCTATCAGCCTCACCCGGCTTTCGCGCAAGACCCTGCGGGCAAGCCGAAATATCTCAACCTGTCCGAATCTCAGCTCGCGGGGGTGCACGAGCTGCGGGATTTCAAGACCACAGGTTCGCGGGAAGTGGTGGCGGAGGACTTCGTCTATCAGATCAAGCGGCTCGCTCATCCGCGCTTGCATTCACCGATCTTTGGGTTGATGAGCGAGTACATTATCGGTCTAAGCGAGTATGCGCGAGTGCTTGAGAAACAAGCGAAGGACATCGCCCCCGGTCAGTACGTGGATCTGGACCGCCACCCGCTGGCCGGAGCGCGCGCCACGGATCGCTATACCTACACCATCAAGGTAAAAGGTAAGTATCCGCAATTCGTGTATTGGCTGGCCATGCCCTTCTTCGCGCCCATTCCGGCGGAGGCCGGCCGCTTCTACTCACAGTCCGGTATGGCTGAGCGCAATCTGAATTTCGATTGGTATCCCGTGGGCAGTGGCCCCTATATGCTGACGGTGAACAATCCCAATCGCCAGATGGTGATGGAGCGGAATCCCAACTACTTTGCTGAAACCTATCCAAGGGAGGGTGAGCCAGACGACGTCGCGGCGGGTGTACTGGCCGATGCGGATAAGCCGCTGCCTTTTATCGACAAGGTGATCTACAGCTTGGAGAACGAGGCGATTCCGGAGTGGAACAAATTTCTGCAAGGCTATTATGACAGTTCCGGGATTTCTTCGGATAATTTCGACCGCGTGATAGAGGTCTCCGGCACCGGAGACGCACAGCTGAGCGAGGAAATGAAATCCCAGGGTATCGAACTTCGCGCCGCGGTTGCGCCTTCTATTAGCTACTACGGATTCAACATGCTGGATTTGGTAGTGGGGGGAGAAAGCGAACGCGCGCGCAAGCTCCGGCAGGCCATTTCCATCGCCTTCGATGTCGAGGAGTTTATTGCCATCTTCATGAATGGGCGCGGCATCGCGGGGCAGGGACCTATCGCACCCGGAATCTTCGGATACCTTGAGGGGGGCGAGGGCATCAATCCTATCGTGTATCAGTGGCGTAACGACGAGCCCCAGCGCCGCCCGCTGGATGAAGCCAAGCAATTGCTCGCTGCTGCCGGATACCGGAACGGTATCGATGCGCGGACCGGCAAACCGCTGACCCTGCATTTCGATACCACTTTGGTGGGCGCGCAGGGCAAGCCCATGGTCGACTGGTTGGTCAAGCAGTTCAAGAAGATCGATATCGAGCTGGTGGTGCGCAACACGGACTACAACCGCTTCCAAGAGAAGATGCGAAAAGGTACGGCGCAGATCTATCGCTGGGGATGGAATGCCGACTATCCTGATCCCGAAAATTTTCTGTTCTTGTTATACGGCCCTCAAAGCAAAGTGAAGGCGAGCGGGCAGAATGCCTCCAACTACGCCAATGCTGAGTACGACCGGCTATTCGAGCAGATGCGCGAGATGGAGAACGGCCCGGAGCGCCAAGCCGTGATCGGCAAGATGACCGAGATCATCCGGCGGGATGCGCCGTGGATCTGGGGGATACATCCGAAGGAGTATGGTTTGGCTCACCGCTGGGTGGGCAATCGTAAGCCCAACAAGATGGCCAACAACAGCCTCAAGTACCTGCGTATCGATCCGCGTCAACGCGATGCCTTGCGCGAACAGTGGAACCTTCCGGTGCTCTGGCCTGCGTTGTTGCTCGCCTGTGTGATGGCGGCTGTGGGGATACTTGGAGTGTCTGTTTACCGCCGCCGAGAGCGGGCCGCCGCGGTGGGAGCGATGTAGCGCGATGGCCGCCTACCTCATTCGCCGGTTGCTCTACGCCATCCCCGTTTTGATCGGCGTAAACCTTTTTACCTTCGCCTTGTTCTTCTACGTGAATACACCCGACGACATGGCGCAAATGCAATTGGGCGAGAAGCGTGTCACGCCGGAGGCCATCGTGAAGTGGAAAGCCGAGCGCGGCTATGACAAGCCCATGTTCGTCAACTCTCAAGCGCAAGGCGTTAAGAAACTGACCGATACGGTGTTCTTCCAAAAATCGGTCAGCTTGTTCTACTTCGAATTCGGTGCTTCCGATGATGGGCGAGATATCGGGTTGGAGATTGGGCAGCGTATGTGGCCCAGTCTTGCCGTCGCATTACCTAGTTTCATCGCGGGATTGTTGTGTTATATCAGCGTTGCCCTGATGCTGGCTTTCTTTCGAGCGACCCGGGTGGATTTTTGGGGTGTCGTACTGTGCGTGGCCGCCATGTCGGTTTCCGGCTTGTTCTACATCATCGGCGGACAATGGTTGGTCAGCAAACTCTGGCACTGGGTTCCCATTTCAGGTTATGCCGACGGTTTGGATGGGTGGCGCTTCGTGGTGCTGCCCGTGGTCATTGGAGTGGTTGGCGGAATCGGCGCGAGTGCGCGTTTATACCGAACGATATTTCTGGAGGAGATGGGTAAGGACTATGTTCGAACCGCGCGGGCGAAGGGATTGTCCGAGGCGAAGGTGCTGTTTGGGCACGTACTGCGAAACGGCATGATCCCCGTCCTCACTAGCGTGGTGGTGGCGATTCCCAGTCTGTTTATCGGCAGCTTGGTCATGGAATCGTTTTTCGGCATCCCTGGCTTGGGTAGTTACACCATCGACGCCATCCAGTCGCAGGATTTTCAGATCGTTCGGTCCATGGTATTCCTGGGCTCGTTCTTGTACATCCTGGGCCTCATCCTCACGGATATCTCCTACACCCTCGCGGATCCCAGGGTGAGACTGCGCTGATGCCCTTTAAGCTCATATTCCTGTGGACGGATGTTTTGGTGTATGTGCTCCTCGCATGCGTTTTGATCTTCATCGTATCGGTGAGGAAGCGCGAGCATCTCCGAGCACCTTGGGGTAAGGTGGCGCGAAGCCCCTATGGCATGAGCGCTCTAGTGGTCCTATTGAGCTTCGTCGTGGTAGGCATACTCGATTCGTTTCATTTTCGTGTGCGTCTCGATAGCAAGGACAACCAAGGCCATGCGAACTACGCGGTCGAGGTCTTGAGTGTGCTAGATGTGCTATCGGCGCCGTTGCGCACGCGCACGGAAAAGACTTACTCGGAGCCCCTGGCGGCGCACTCCTTCGCGAAGGAGACCCTCACGCAGGCGAACGGGATCCAAACCCGGGAATTTCCACGGTTGAAGCACGGAGGTGCGCACCTCAAGGATCCGGAAGCGCATCGCGATTCCGACGCGTACCGCCGTGCCATCGGCGGCATTGGATTGGCCATCACGCTATGGATCACACTCACCATGATTACCGCGGCTTTCGTCGCCAAGGGCCGAGACGGCGCTTTCGGCGCCACCGTGACCCATGTAATCCGCGGCGAAACGGAATTGCCCTGGCGCGCCATGCTCATCACCGCGGGGCTACTCTTGTTGGTGATCTGCCCGGTCCTCATGCTGAGCGCGCGCTATCATGTCTTCGGCACGGACAAGGTGGGCCAAGACGTGCTCTATCAAACCTTGAAGAGCATTCGCACCGGGTTGGTAATCGGCACGCTCACTACGCTCATCGCGCTGCCTTTCGCCCTACTTCTTGGAGTGATGGCGGGCTATCTGCGCGGCTGGGTGGACGATATCATCCAATATGTTTACACCACTTTGAATTCCATCCCAGGGGTCTTGCTCATCGCTGCCTCGGTGCTGCTGAGCCAAGTTTGGATGGACCGGCACCCAGAGTGGTTCGAGACCATCACCGAACGGGCCGACGTGCGGTTGTTGCTCTTATGTTTGATTCTGGGCATTACTTCTTGGACAGGGTTATGCCGGCTCCTCCGGGGTGAAGCCTTAAAGCTACGTGAGTCGGACTACGTGCAGGCTGCCCACGCGCTGGGCGTGAGTCACTGGCGCGTCATGGTGAGGCATCTGCTGCCCAATGTCATGCACATCGTCCTGATCTCCATCGTGATGGACTTCAGCGGACTGGTACTGGCTGAAGCGGTGTTGTCCTATGTGGGTGTAGGGGTGGATCCTTCCATGATCAGCTTCGGCACCATGATCAACAACGCCAGACTAGAACTGGCGCGGGAGCCCGCCGTGTGGTGGTCCTTGGCCGCGGCTTTCGTATTCATGTTCTTGCTGGTGCTGTCGGCCAACCTATTCGCCGACGCGGTGCGGGACGCCTTCGATCCGCGCATGCGTTCGGGGTGGTCATTGTCTTTCAGGCGCCGCATGGCGCAAGTCACGCCATCTCGATGACACAGCCACTTCTTCAGGTTGACGCTCTGGTGACTTGGATCGACACCGGCGGGGCGCCGTTGCGCGCGGTGGATGGAGTGTCCTTCGATATTGAGCCCGGTGAAACCTTCGCCTTGCTGGGCGAGTCCGGTTGCGGAAAATCCATGACCGCGCTTTCGCTTATGCGTTTGTTGCCCGATGCGGCTCGCATCGTCTCGGGTGAAGTGAGGCTTGACGGGCGTGATGTGCTAGCCCTACCGGAGTCCGCGATGCGCGATGTGCGGGGCAATCGCATGGCGATGATTTTCCAGGAGCCCGCCGCGAGTTTGAACGCGGTGATGACCGTGGGCTCACAGGTTCAAGAAGTATTGGAGCAGCACACCGACCTGCGAGGGGCCGCCGCGCGCGCGCGGTGCGCCGATCTCCTAGCGGCCGTCGGCATTCCCGACGCCGCTCGGCGGGCGGATGAATATCCCTTCCAAATGTCTGGCGGCATGAAACAGCGTGTCATGATCGCCACGGCGCTCGCTTGTAACC